>JAYVSA010000446.1:0-6397 GCA_043775765.1 Breznakibacter sp.
CCGATGCCTTGAGAAATTTCTCTATCTGTTTTTCGAGGATGGCGTAAACGAATTTTGTTGTTACCAAAACCAAAATCAGTAAGAAAAGATAATAGGTAATTTGCAAATGGCTGTAAGCGATTTCTATTCCCAAACCAATGGCAGTAATCAAAGCACCAACCCACATATTTCGGTTGTATGTAAATAGAATACCTGCAATAACAGGTGCCATGGCAGCAATAGCGTATGCTTGGGTAATATGACCAGCAATGATAATTACGATATTATAGGAGCCGAAAGCAAAAGCTATTGCACCAATTGCGCTAATCCATTTATCGACTCTAAGACTTAAAAGTAGGAGATAAAATCCCAGTAAATAAAGAAATACAATGGCAATGGTTGTATAAGGCAATTTTAAATCGATGATATGTGATATCTTATTGAAGATATTCGCTGAACCGTCGCCTTTAATTAGGTAAGCAGGCATTCCTCCAAACATGGAGTTTGTCCATTGGGATTGTTGACCTGTCTCTTTTTCAAAATTAATAAGCTCATTTGCTGCCCCCTTGGCGTGAGTATTGTCCATTTGCGGTAAATCTTTTCCTTCCAAAACAGGGTTGAAATAGATAACACTTATAGCCACAAAGCCAAGTATCGTTAGAATGTAAGGAATTAGTGGCTTCAATATTTTATTCAAATTATTCATAAAATGGTAAGTTTTTAAAATAGTGAAGCAAAGGTAAGAAAATCAATTTCTTACAAAATAAAAATTAAAAAGATTGTTGGGTCTGGGTGGAGGAAAATATTAGAATAGTTGTGGTTGAGATGTTATCATTGGCTTAATGCCGATTTTAATTAACTCAAAGCCAGATTTCATTGAGATGCATTTGGGATAAGGTTTAAATTTTAACTATAAAATAATTCTTATATATAAAATGAGCCCGAAGACAATCTTCGGGCTCACCATTCAACAATAGCTTTATGCTACGTTGGAATTATTGCTTAATTAAATTTTCTGTAGAAACAGTTCCGTTAGCCTGTCTAATTGTAACAAAATACTGTCCGGCAGTAAGTTGATCCAAGCTAATATTAGCTTCCAATGCATTAATAGATAAAACCTGAACTGTTTGACCTAATAAGTTAGAAATAACAACCGCCTTAATTTCAGATGTTGCAACTAGAGTTACTTTATCAGATGCAGGATTTGGGCTCAATTTTACACCACTTTTAAATTCCGAAGTTGAAAGTGAATTTGCAATGTCTGTTGTGGCAGTAACAACAATTGGGACATTTGCAGCCACATTGCCAGCAGCATCTTTAGCAACAACTGAAAAGCTATAATCTGTTAATGATGTTAAACCAGAAATTGTAACTGTTTTTTCAACGCCAGATGCAGAACTTGCACTTACTGTTGTACCACCGTAAGTAATGTCAAAATTAACAGTACCAGAATTGTCTGTAGCAGATAAAAGCAATTCAACTGAATTGGCAGTCACTAAACCTTTAACAGCTGTAAATGCTGCAGGAGCTTCAGTATCGGCAGCAGGAGTATTGTCGTAGAAATAGATGTTATCTAAGTAAACGGTTTTACCGCCACCACCATCAACTTTAATTTGATAAAGTGCAGCCATATTCACACCAGTAAATGATGTAAGTGGAATATCAAAACTGCTCCAACTGCTTGAATTCAGTGGAGTTAGGGTAAATAAAGATTCTTTACCTGCGCTAATTGGTGTGATTTTAATAGATGTAGCATCTGCAGTCCAAACATCAACGTGCATAGTGTTCATAGCACTAGCATCAATATTGCCTCCAAACTCAGTTCCCTGATAATTAAGATTGGTGTATTTAAGAGTTGCACTACCGCCCAAATCAACATTGGTAACAACAGTTGATTGACCCCAGCCAGGATTATAATTAATTGCTGGAAGTGCAGGCGTATAGGTATCACTAAAAACCGAAAGAACTTTTGCAGCATCTACGGTAGGAACAGGAGCAGCACTTGGAGCAGCACTTGTAGAGGCATCAACAACAATAGGACTGTTTGCCGCTATGTTACCCGTAGCATCTTTTGCTACAACTGAAAAGCTATAAGCAGTTGAAGCACTTAACCCATTAATTGTGATTGATTTTGATACTCCTGAAGCAGAACCAGCTGTAACAGTTGTACCGTCGTAGGTAACTTCAAAGCTAACAGCATTTGAATTATCAGTTGCAGAACAAACTAATTCCATGGAATTAAAAGTAGCTAAACCTTTAACTGCGGTAAAAACAGCTGGCGCTTCGGTGTCTAGAGTAGCAGAGCTATCATAAAAATATAAATTATCAATATACACAGTGGTTTTTGCACCACCAGGATAATTACCTTGACCAACAACTTTAAATTGAAATAAATCGGCCATCGACAGTCCCATCGACGTAAAATCGGTTAAAGGGATATCAAAGCTGTTCCATGAGTTAAATACTAAGGGCAATGTTACATATTTTTCACCCGTTGAGTGACTAATGCAATACAGTTCGAACCTAGTTTCATCAGCAGAATAAACATCAATATGTAAATTTGTCATGCCAGCAGCATTTACATCGCTTCCAAATTGTGTACCTTGATAATTCAAATTAGCATACGAAAGCGTGGCACTTCCAGCTACATCAATAGTTGTAGCCACCGTGGCTTGACTCCAGCCAGGATTAAAGTTGGTACCTGCTACATTGGTATACGCATTGCTAAAAATAGAAATAACCTTAGCTGCAGCCCTTGCAGGAGGAGTTGGAGCAGCGGTTGTTGGAACGGCCGCAAAGGCACTTGAACTACCTAATGCCAAAAAGGTGGTCAGGGCAAAGAATAATTTAGTAGTGAATCTCATAAATAAATTAATTTTAGTAAAACATTAGATTTCAAATTCTTCCTCAAAGGATGGGTTCCAGAAGAGCCCTTGATTTTTGGAAAAAAAATGTCCTGCAAACGTAACCAAAACATAAATTAATAGAATAAATGTTAACCCTACTTCTGTTTTCAACACAATTACTTAAACCAGACAAAATTGAAATCGTGGGGATATAATTAGTGTATCAAATATTACAACAACCAAATAATGAGTGAGATATTGATTTAAATTTCAATTAATTACAACAAAATAAATTAACTAATTTATGAGATTCTTCAACCGGGATAAGCTTATGTGGCAAAATAATTTAACATTTATTCACGCTTTAAAAATTGATAGCTGACAACAATATTTCGATTGTAGCCATAAGCCTACAAAATGAAGTTAGGTCATAAAAAAACCACCATCCCTTTCGGAATGATGGTTATATCAAAAAAATCTTTTTAAAAACTACTCAGCAATCAGTGTTCTGAAAAGAGTTTTCATACTCACTCTTTCGCCAATGATATTTTTTAAATCGGCAATAGCCACACGCTCTTGTTTCATTGAGTCGCGGTAACGAATAGTAACCGTTTTGTCTTCGAGCGACTGGTGGTCTACAGTAACACAAAATGGTGTTCCTATGGCATCATGACGACGATAACGCTTACCAATAGCATCTTTTTCATCGTACTGACAGTTGAACTCAAACTTAAGATTGTTCATTATTTCGCGAGCTACCTCTGGTAAACCATCTTTTTTAGTTAGAGGAAGAACGGCTAATTTCACAGGAGCCAAAACTTCAGGTAAACGTAAAACAACACGAATCTCTTTGGTGCCATTGGCCGATTCTACCTCTTCTTCAGTATAGGCGCTGGCCATCATGCTTAAGAACATACGGTCTACCCCAACCGATGTTTCTACCACATAAGGCACATAATTCTCGTTCAACTCAGGATCGAAATATTGCATTTTTTTACCCGAAAACTCTTGGTGCGATTTCAAGTCAAAATCGGTACGAGAGTGAATACCTTCTACTTCTTTAAATCCAAAAGGCATCTGAAATTCGATATCTGTTGCGGCATTGGCATAATGAGCCAATTTATCGTGGTCGTGGAAACGATATTTCTCGTTGCCCATACCCAAAGATTTATGCCATTTCATACGGAACTGCTTCCAATGCTCAAACCATTTCATCTCTTCACCTGGGCGAACAAAGAACTGCATCTCCATTTGCTCAAACTCACGCATGCGGAAGATGAACTGACGCGCTACAATCTCGTTGCGGAATGCTTTTCCAATTTGGGCAATACCAAAAGGAAGCTTCATTCTGCCTGTCTTTTGCACGTTGAGGAAGTTTACAAAAATACCTTGAGCTGTTTCTGGACGAAGGTAAATTTTTTGAGCACCATCAGCAGTTGAACCCATTTCGGTTGAGAACATGAGGTTAAACTGACGAACTTCTGTCCAGTTTCTGGTTCCACTTACCGGACAAACTACCTCATAATCTTCAATAATGGCTTTTAATTCGGCCAAATTACCATCGGTTAACGCTTGTACAAAACGGCCATGAATCTCTTTTATCTTTTCAACCGACTCCAAAACACGCGGATTGGTTGCCTTAAACTGCTCTAAGTTAAAGTCGACACCAAATTTAGTTGATGCTTTTTCAACCTCTTTTTCAATTTTTTGCTCGTACTTCTGAATCAAATCTTCAATAAGCACATCGGCTCTATAACGTTTTTTCGAATCTTTGTTATCAATCAATGGATCGTTGAACGCGTCTACGTGACCCGATGCCTTCCAAGTAGTTGGGTGCATGAAAATAGCAGAATCGAGACCAACAATGTTCTCGTTAAGGAGAACCATCGAATCGTACCAATATTTTTTGATGTTATTTTTGAGTTCAACCCCGTTCTGACCGTAATCGTAAACAGCACCTAGGCCATCGTAAATCTCACTCGATTGAAAAACAAAGCCATACTCTTTACAGTGGCTTATTAATTTTTTAAAAACATCTTCTTGAGCTGCCATATCAATTTATCTTAACTTTGAATATTATTTGAAAACGAGCACAAAAATAGGATTTTTTATTTAGTAGATTTACTTCAATACTAATTAATTAGGGCAATTTAAACGATAAGTGACTACAAAAGCGAAAAATGTGTAATTTCGCTCTAAAAAGTGGATTAATCGACAAAACGGAACAATGAGTGATTTACAGCTATTTAATGTGAGCGAGTGATGATGAATAAATTCTCGTACAACAAAATACATCTTATTCTACTTTTATTAACTTGCTGGGCACTTCATACCCTCTTTTTTCTGCCTCCCAACATCTTTCCGCTGACTTATTCAACTACGCTTTACGATCGAGATAACCATTTGATGAATGGACAGGTATCGAGCGATGGGCAGTGGCGTTTTCCGAGTTCCGATTCGGTGCCTGAGAAATTTAAGCAGGCGCTCATGATGTATGAAGATGAATATTTTAAGTACCATTTGGGTATTAATCCAATCTCTTTTGGCCGTGCCACATATCAAAACATAAAAGCCAAGCGCATTGTGCGAGGTGGAAGTACCATTACTATGCAAGTGGCGCGAATGGTAGATCCGAAGTCTCGAACGGTTTTTAATAAGTTGAAAGAGATGTTTGTGGCGCTCCAAATAGAATTTAGTTTTAGTAAAGATGCCATTTTGGAGCTCTACGCCAACCATGCTCCATTTGGCGGTAATGTGGTTGGAATTGAAGCTGCTGCGTGGCGATATTTTGGGCGCGACGCCAAAGAACTTTCGTGGGCAGAGGCCTCAATGTTGGCCGTTTTACCTAATTCACCATCGCTTATTCGTCTAGATAAAAACCGTGAACGTTTGAAAGAGAAACGTAATAAATTGCTCACAAAACTTTATAAAAAAGGTCTTATCGAGGATAAATTCGACTATCAACTCTCGTTAGATGAGCCACTTCCAACGCAGATTTATGCCGTTCCATCTAAAGCCCCACATCTTTTTTCTACTCTAACAAAGGAGTTTGCTGGCCAGAGAATTACAACGACTATAAATGGTTCGTTGCAAGATAATTTATCGAATCTTATTGAGCGAGAGAGCAATCTTTTGGCAATAAAAGGCATTAAGAACTGCGCAGGAATCATTATCGATAACACTACTGGAAAGGTGGTTGCTTACATTGGAAACAGCAGCCAAGATGTATTAACCAAAAATGTCGATATCATCCAATCAGCTCGCAGTTCGGGCAGTATTTTAAAGCCCTTTTTGTACGATGCTTCACTAAACGATGGTATTATTTTACCTACGACACTTCTTTTAGATATTCCAACGTACTATAAAAGTTTCTCACCCAATAATTTCGATAAATCATTTTCGGGCGCTACCAAAGCGAGTGAAGCACTTACTCGTTCGCTCAATATTCCGGCCGTAAGGTTATTAGCCGATTATACCCCAGGAAGATTTTTAAACTTCTTACACACACTGGGTTTTTCAACGGTTAACAGAAGTGTAGATAACTACGGATTATCGCTCATTTTAGGTGGAGC
>JAYVSA010000447.1:0-8248 GCA_043775765.1 Breznakibacter sp.
AGGATGCAGTTAAGAATTACGAAATTGCGTTAAACAAAGATCCAAAAAGCTTCAATACCTTATACAATATTGGCGTTTTATACTATAACAAAGGAGTTGAAAAGACAAATGCTCTGAATGATATTAAGGATTTAAAAGCTTATGAAATTGCCAAAAAAGATGCGAGTTCATATTTTGAAAAATCTCTTCCATACATGGAAAAAGCATCTGAAATCAATCCTACTGACATTGAGGTTCTACAAAGTTTAAAAGGATTGTATTATCGTTTTGAGAAAATGGATAAATATAATGATGTTGATAAAAGAGTGAAGGCTTTACAATAGTTTTTGCTTTAATTTTAAAATAATAGGAACACAAAATGTTCCTATTATTTTTTACAAACCTCTATTTATCATAATATAAATTATAAGACAAATTAATTCGTAATTTTTAATAACATTGGAATGCGCACTCTGGTGCTTTAAATGCCTTAAAGAATAATTAGTCTTATAATGTGTCGGAGCTATTCTTTTATTCTACACACCTATAAATCGATATTTTTGTATAAGTTTGCCATCTGTTCACGTATTTAAATTCTATTCTAATCTATGTCATTAATTCTTGAAAATTATTCAATTAAAAAAAATAATACTTTCGGTATTGATATAAAATCGCGTTATTTCTGTCGATTTAACCATGTGCATCAACTTGTTAAATTATTCTCATCTCCTAACATAGGATTAGATTTTTTTGTAATAGGAAAAGGAAGCAATCTATTGTTTACAAAGGACTTTCCTGGTTTAATTATCCAGTGCGGAATTGAAGACATCATTATCAAATCGAAGTCTGTTTCGGAGGTGGTAATTACGGCATCGGCAGGTATTAATTGGGATAGTTTTGTTGAATGGACAGTTAAGAAAGGTCTATGGGGACTCGAGAACTTATCATATATACCAGGGACTGTTGGGGCATCACCAGTACAAAATATTGGCGCTTATGGAGTTGAGGTTTCAGAATTTATTGAACGAGTGACTTATTTTGAGCCTGCTTCAGGAAAAATAAATACTATTTCAAAGCTTGATTGTCATTTTGGATATCGTGATAGTGTATTCAAACATTTACTAAACAATGTTATTGTCTTATCTGTGGATTTTAAATTATTTAAAAATCCACATCGTCGTCTTCAATACAATGACATCCAAGTATATATTGAGAAACATGGATTGGATCAAACATTGTCTTTAGATTCTATTCGTAATACGATTATCAGTATAAGAAAGAAAAAGCTTCCAGATCCTGAATTTATAGGAAATGGGGGTAGTTTTTTTAAAAATCCGGTTATAAGTAATGAATGTTTTGCTGAAATAAATAGTGCATTTAATGATGTGCCTTATTTTAGATTGAATTCTGGTAAAGTGAAAATTCCTGCCGCTTGGCTGATTGACAAATGTGGATGGAAAGGATATCGTTCTGGAGATGCTGGAGTACACATTGATCAGCCCTTGGTGCTTGTAAATTATGGGAGTGCAACAGGAAATGAAATATTTAGATTGTCAGAAGAAATTATGGCCTCAGTTAAGAAACTGTTTGATGTTTCGCTTGAAAGAGAAATTATTATTTTGTAAATTATCTTGAATAAAAAATTTAATTTATGATTCAAAATATTGTTATTATTGGTTCAGGTAATGTGGCTTGGCATTTAGGAAAAGTTCTCTTTGAGGCGGGTTATAATATTCAAGAGGTGTATAGTCGAAATATAGATAATGCGAAAAATTTAGCCCAAAGATATGGTGCGAATAGCCTTGATGAGATAAGTAATATTGGTCATTCTGCGCATATATATATCATTGCTGTTAATGATGATGCTATAGTAAGTGTTTGTGAATCAATGCCTTGTGTTGATGGAGTTGTAGTACATACTTCGGGGAGTACTGGATTTAATTCCCTTGAAAAATTTAAAAATTTTGGCGTTCTATATCCTTTTCAAACTTTGACAAAAGACAAGGCGGTTAATTTCAAAAATGTACAATTACTTATTGAGGGTAATTCTCCAGAGGTTTTAGGGTTGATAAAGCAACTATCTACTGATTTATCGAATAAGGTAATGGAAACTACTTATGAACAACGTAAACAGCTTCATATTGCAGCTATTTTTGCAAGTAATTTTGTAAACCATTTCTATTCAATTGCCAATTCATTTTTAAAAGAGAAGAATCTTCCCTTTGATTTGCTACTGCCTCTTATTGAGGAAACCACTGATAAGATTAGGCATTTAGAGCCACGATTGGCGCAAACTGGGCCAGCATCTAGGGGTGATCAGGTTGTAATAGCCAAACATTTGGCTGAATTAAGGAAGAACCCTGATTATCAGCTTATTTATGAACTCCTTACTAAGAGTATTCAAAAAGGGATATATTAAAAAAAGCCAGACATTTTAAAGTCTGGCTTTTTAGATTTATTATTCTAAAAATCAAATTAGATTAATTCGATACTTCTTTTAACAAACTTCGTTAAGCTTTCACCTTTAAGCATGTTATTTGACAATAAAGCTAAGTCAATTAGTTGTCCAACGAGTTTTGTGTTACGACCGAATTCTTTTAGGATTTCATCCTTTTTGCTATTCAACTCATCAATCTTTTTGGTAACCTCAGACATTTCATCCTTTTCAGCTTGAGGAATTTCTTCTTCTTTTTTGCCTTCTTTTGCTTTTTCGAGTTCTGATTTACGCCCAGTTAAGCCAGATATTTTACTTCTAATTGGGCTAATTTTATCACCAACGGCAACTTCTTCATCTTTAACGATGCGATCAACTAAAGGGTGATTTGCATTTACAGCAATGTTATAGCTATCTGGCATTTCACCATAAAACATCATTCCCCCACCCTGCATAGCCGACATCTCTTTCATGCGTCTCATGAACTCATTTTGAGTAATCATAACAGGCGCATCGGTCTCACTCATATCTTCAAATGTTACGATGAAGTTTGATTTAGGCACATTCGGGAGTTGGCTACTAAAAACCGATATTAAATCAGATTTTTGGTTCTGGTTTAACTTAGATTCGCGCTTTTCATCTTTAGGAATTAATTTTTCAACAACATCGCTATCAACTCTTACAAAACGTGTTTTTTCAAGTTTTTGCTCCAATGTGTTAATGAAGTGAGTATCAAGATGACCTTCCATTAAAAGAACATCGTATCCTTTAGCAACGGCAGATTCGATGAAGCTATGCTGATCTGTGGCATTGGTTGAATAAAGCACAACCAATTGACCATCTTTATCTGTTTGATTAGGCTTAACAAGCTCTTGATATTCGTCAATCGTAAAATATTTGCTATCATTATTTTTAAGAAGAACAAATTCTTTGGCTTTATCATAGAATTTCTCTTCTGTTAGCATGCCATACTCAATAAACATCTTTAAGTCATCCCACTTCTCTTCAAAAATAGCTCTGTCTTTCTTAAATATTTCGGAGAGTCTGTCACCGACCTTTTTCGTAATATGGCTTGATATTTTCTTAACGTTACCATCACTTTGAAGGTATGATCGAGAAACATTTAGAGGAATATCAGGAGAGTCAATAACCCCATGAAGAAGCGTTAAAAATTCGGGAACAATGCCTTCTACTGAATCGGTAACATAAACCTGATTGCTGTATAATTGAATTTTATTCTTCTGAACTTCAACGTTATTTTTAATTTTTGGGAAGTAAAGAACGCCAGTTAAGTTAAACGGATAATCGACATTTAAATGAATGTTAAAAAGTGGATTATCAGCCATTGGATAGAGGTCGTGATAGAATTTATCATAATCTTCATCTTTTAATTCCGTTGGCTTTTGCATCCAAAGAGGATTCGTATTATTAATTACGTTATCTTTCTCTGTTTCAACATCTTTACCATCTTTCCACTCTGTTTCTTTTCCGTAAACTATTTTTACAGGTAAATAACGACAATATTTTTTTAGAAGTGATGCAATTTGCTCTTTCTCAAGGAATTGTGGGTTTTCATCATCTATATATAGAATAATATCGGTACCTCTATCCTCTTTTGTGGTCTCTTCAAGCGTAAATTCAGGGCTACCATCGCAACTCCATTTCATTGCTACAGCACCATCTTTAAATGATTTTGTAATTACTTCAACCTTTTTTGAAACCATAAATGATGAGTAGAAACCCAATCCAAAATGGCCAATAATGGCGTTTGCATCTTTTTTGTATTTCTCAACAAACTCATTTGCACCCGAAAATGCAATTTGGTTTAAATACTTATCAATCTCTTCGGCAGACATACCAATACCACGGTCGGAGATGGTGATTGTTCCATTTTCTTTGTCGAGTTTAACAGAAACATACAAATCACCTAATTCGCCCTTAAATTCGCCTACAGACGAGAGTGTTTTAAGCTTTTGTGTTGCATCAACCGCATTAGAAACCAATTCACGAAGAAAAATTTCATGATCGGAATACAAGAATTTTTTGATAATTGGGAAGATGTTTTCTGTAGTAACACCAATATTACCTTTTTTCATATTATAAATTTATAAGTTTTAAATGATGTCTCTATCCTTCAAAGGGTGTGCCATTGGCTAAATAAAATAAAAAACTGACAGAAGGTGTATTTATCTGTCAGTTTTTATTTTTTTATTTTTTTTTAATGATATAATCTGCTGATAATAAGATTTTTAATTACATCTTGTTTTACTGAAATTATGTCACTTATCCAACGAGTTCTAGTTTGTCCCCTACCCTCACCACTTTACCACTTTGAACCAAAATATTCATTCCAAACATGACTTTATTATTGAAATTCCTATAAGTATTAAGCGTTTTCAGGGGTTCTACTCCTTTTGAGGATGTTGATGGGTTGATGTTTGTAACAACACATCTGGAACACGGTTTTACTGCTTTAAAATAGGCGTTACCAATTCGAAAAATCTTGAACTCATCTTCGCAGTGCGCCACTTCACCACTAAAAACAAGATTTGGACGAAAGCGATTCATTGTCACTTTCTCTTCTAATTTTGAATTGAGCAGATTTAATGATTCTTCTCCAATAATTAAAACAGGAAATCCATCTGTAAAGCTTGTAATTTCCTGTTTATTAGCATATTGAGTATTTACAATTCGGCCATTTGCATCAGGAAGATAAACGAGTGAAACATTCATGCCCAGTTTCTTTGTAAATTGCTCATTAATAGATGATTCTGCTTTTAGAGCAATGCACTCATCCTCCCAAATTTTCACATTCATCTTTTCACCATCACTTATGGTAAGAGGTACATTAATTTGTAGAGTTTCATCAACTTTATGTGTTACAATGATTTGATCATCGTCTAGAACAACATTTAAAAGCGATAATTCAGGTAATTCTCTTTGCGTAAGCGCTTTACCCTCTCTGTTTATTAACATCCATCTCCGGTCGTATTGCAAACCAAAGTCGTCAATAAGAGCAAAATCCAATTCCACGCTACCCAATGATTTGATAGGATATATAATAATCTTTGTAAGTCTCATTTTAATTATTATTTATAAACATCTATTAAAAAAGAAGAGGAAATAAACCAAAGATATTTCTTGGTTTATTTCCTTTCTTTAACGTAGAATATCCCGGAGGGTTACTCTAAATATGTGTAGCCATATAGTCCAGAACGATAATTTGCCAAGAATTCTTTACCCTCTTCAGTTGTAATTATTCCTGATTTCACTGAAGACATCACCCAAGATTCAACTTTACGAACCATTTTTTTAGGGTTGTATTGTACATAATCTAAAACCTCTGCAACTGTTTCACCATCAATTATTTGATCTATTTCGTACCCTTTTTCAGATACCGAAATATGAACTGCATTTGTGTCGCCAAAAAGGTTATGCAGATCACCCAAAATTTCCTGATAAGCGCCCACTAAAAACACACCTATATAGTATGGCTCTTTCGCTTTAAGTGAATGAACAGGCAAGTAATAGCTAAAATTACGGGTAGAGATGAAGTTGTCAATTTTACCATCTGAATCGCATGTAATGTCTTGAATGGTTGCAGATCTTTCCGGTTTTTCATCCAATCGTTGGATAGGAATGATTGGGAATATTTGGTCAATAGCCCAAGAATCTGGAAGCGACTGAAAAAGAGAAAAGTTACAGAAGTATTTGTCTGATAATAATTTAGGAAGGTAAAGGAGCTCTTCGGGTACGTGCTTCAATCCACTTGCCATTTGATTAATCTCTTTTGCAATAGACCAAAAAAGTCGTTCTATTTGAGCTCTTGTTTTAAGGTCTAGCAAACCTAAACTGAAACGATCTAAAGCCTCTTCTCTAATTTGTTGTGCATCGTGCCAAGTTTCGAGCATTCTTGATTGGTTGAGGGTGTCCCAGAGCCCATAAATCTCTTTTACAAGCTCATGTGGTTCGGCTCCAATCTCTTCATCATCTTCCCAAGTAGGAAGACTTGCCGTTTCAAGAACTTCAAACACTAAAACTGAGTGATGAGCCGTAAGAGAGCGCCCCGATTCGGTAATAATATTTGGATGTGGTAATCCCATTTTATTACAAGCATCAACAACGGTTGAAATAGCATCATTAACATACTCTTGTATGCTATAGTTTACGCTCGATTCTGAATTCGAAGAGCGCGTACCATCGTAATCTACTCCTAAACCGCCACCAATATCAACAAATTCAACATTAAAGCCTAGTTTGTAAAGTTGAATATAAAATTGAGATGCTTCGCGAAGCGCAATTTTTATACGTCGGATTTTTGTAACCTGACTACCAATATGGAAATGAACCAATTTAAGGCAATCTTGCATCTTGTTTTTATCAAGAAAGTCGAGAGCTTCAAGGAGTTCACTCGATGTAAGTCCAAATTTACTCACATCTCCACCTGAATCTTCCCATTTTCCACTACCAGAGCTTGCAAGTTTCACTCTAATGCCTAAGTTTGGTTTTACTTTAAGTTGTTTGGCAATTTTAGTGATTAGTTTTAGCTCGTTTAATTTTTCAACAACGAGATAAATGCGTCTACCCATTTTTTGAGCCAAGAGCGCAAGTTCTATATAATCTTCATCTTTATATCCGTTACAAATAATAAGCGAATCGTTATCAGTATTAATAGCTATAACGGCGTGAAGTTCTGGTTTAGAACCTGCTTCGAGTCCTATATTGAATTTTTTACCATGGCTAACGATTTCCTCAACCACAGGACGCATTTGGTTTACCTTTATTGGGTAAACGATAAAATTTTGCCCCTTATAATCGTACTCTTCTGAAGCAATTTTAAAGCAACTCGCCATTTTTTCAATACGCGAATCAAGAATATCGGGAAACCTAAGAAGTACAGGAGTTGATACATCTTTTAACTGAAGTTCCTCTATAAGTTCTTTTAAATCAACTTTTACACTATTTTTCTTTGGAGAAACCGTAACATTACCCTTTTCATTAATTGAAAAGTAATTAATACCCCAACCGTTGATGTTATAAAGCTCCGCTGAGTCTTCAACCCTCCATCTTCTCATCTACTACATTTTAATAAATAAACACTAAATGATGATTTAAAATCATCCACTCAAAAAAGAACGTAAAAGTATTAAAAACTTTGCAATTTTATGGTTTTTGAAACTACAAAAATATCTAAATGACTGTGCTCAAATATTGGAATTATTATGCGAATAACTGCTTGGAAATAAAACTGTTACTAAGGTTTGTTTTATTGTTGTTTCTTCGATTTTATTCCAATGACATTAGGAATTTTCCAAAAGTGGTCGTTTTTGTCTGTTTCGTACGTATTTGAAACATAACTTCCCCACTTATTTAATGAAATTGAATTGGTTTTAATACACAAACTTGTCTCTGGACCGCCTTCAAGATAACCAGCAATTTTTGCATTTATTGGAAGAGACAACAGGTAGTTTATCATGTAGTTATGGGTGTATGGTGATCGAACAAAAAGAAGATAGATATTTCCAGTTTCGTCACTAGCAATGAAAATCATGCTACACTTCTGCCCTGCCCTTTTATCCCAATTCAGCCCTTTACCATTACAATCTACCATTCTCATTATTTGGGAGAATGAGTTGTATTTATTTGAGAATGAGGCAAAACTATCGCATGATAAATCATAGATTTTAAAAGATGGATTGTTGGATGATTTAGGATTAAATGCTAAAACGATGTTGTATTTAGGATTTATTTTAGGATTATTCTTATGATTATAATTCTTCATATACCCTCTACTAACACTTTGGTTACTAAGGAAATACATACCTGCGTTAAATG
>JAYVSA010000448.1:0-3101 GCA_043775765.1 Breznakibacter sp.
CGTCGGTATGCGTTAATACCCAATCTTTTATAAGTATGTTTTTTAGTGGTGTGAGCATATCAGAATCGAGCAGATTAGTTACGTTTCTATTATAACCCGAAAGAGCAGAATTTGTTGAATATAGGCTCTTAATAGATTGTCAAACGCAAAATGAGACGCATTCATAAAAAATATTCAAATAACAACAAGTCGCATGTCAGGATTTAGTAAAAAGAACGACTCATCAGCAAAATATAAAATTTTAATTTTAAAAACAGTTTATCATGAAGATTTTAGTGAATCAAACGGCACCCGATTTCATTGCAAAAGACATTAATGGCCACAATGTAAAACTATCGGACTTCCGAGGGCAGAAAATAATTTTAGGCTTTTACCGAAATGTCAGCTGTCCATTTTGCAACCGCAGAGTGCATCAACTTATGAGCTACAATATGCGATTGAAAAATGCGGGTGTACAAATGATATTCCTATTTGAGAGTTCTAACCAGAAGATTGTTGAGAGTTCATTTCATAAAGGGATAACACCGTGGCCAATTATTGGTAATCCAGAAAGAGACATTTACGATGTTTATGGCGTTGGAAGCTCGATGGTAAAAATGATGCGTACCTTTGTTTCATCGAACATAACAAAAGCGCTTAAAGAGACCAAAGCATTAAACTTACCCGCAGACAAAGATGCAAGCATGACCCTGATTCCTGCCGATTTTTTTATCGACGAAAACTTTAAAGTTGTGAAAGCACACTACGGCAAACACATTGATGACCACGTGCCCTTTGAAGATATTAAAGCATTCTCTGGCCTTGAGAGCTTATTTGATAAGTTATAGGTGATAAAAAAAACTTGAAAAACACGTCCTAAAAAACAGAATAGAGATGCTCAAGTGGCTCTGAGACATCTCTATTCATTCTTATTTATTCACTTTTGATGTTGTCTATTATAGTTTCATTATTTTTCGTGTGATTTTTTGTGCGTCTCCTAAGAGGGTAATGAAATAGAGGCCTTTAGCGAGGCTGGCTGTGTTAATGCTTTGTAATGAGAGATTGTTATCGAGAGCTCCATTATTAACCATGATACCAGCGAGTGTTGTGATTTGGTAGGCATTGAAACCCGCGTTGCTCGAGGCAACTGTAAGTTCATTGGCCACCGGATTTGGATAGAGTTCAACGCTAGGTGTATTTATTTTTTGTGGTAATTCGGTTGTTACTGGAGGTACATAAACGTGGCCGTTGGTGAGGTAAATATCATCGAAGGCAATATTTGAAATATTGGTGGTTCCCAAAGCTACAAACAGAGCACCAATGTTAGAGAAGTCAGAGGTTGTATAGAATTCTGAAAGAGGGATGATGATGGTATGCCACTGTCCGTCGCGAGCAAAATCGTAGGGTCCTGAAGCATTAGAAATATTAATGTATCGAATGCCTTTGTAATACTCGCTACCACTTTTAAGTCCCACAGTAAATAAGGCTGTTGAAGTCGATTTCACCTTAAAAGAGAGGTTACAATCGGAATAACGAAAAGCCGAGAGATCGTATTTGTTAATGGCGCCAAGAGCGAGCCCCCACCAACCTTGGTTCCCACCAGTAAAAGAGAGGGAGTAAGTTCCTTCTGCAGGAGTTGTTGTTGCAGCAACTAACGTGTTTCCTCCCCATATATCTACACGAGCATCGGTGCCAATAGCAACGCGAGAGTTTGTTGTTGCAACAGTTTCACTGTAAATGGCCAAAGTGCCAACGCTAGGTTTATTCAATTCAACAGAAGGAATCCAATAGATATCGTCGATAGCCAAAGCGTAATTACCACCAGGATTTTCTGCTACCATACGAAATAGGTGTTTTACGAAAGTAAAGTCAACATCAGGCATCAGGTTGAGTGGAATGTTTACATCGTGCCACTGTCCATCGCGAATAAGTCCGTAGTTGTTGGTTGCATTTAAAGTAACCCAACAGTTGTCTGTACCTCCTGCACCTGGAACACCACCTCCATTAATGGTGCTTTCAACACCAAAGCGAATATCTTCAGTTAAGCCACTTGCTACCTTCATTTTAAAGTGCAGTGTACCATTTCTGTAGTTGTTCATATTATGGTCCGAGGTCATAATACCCATGCCAAACCATTGTCCGTTCTGAGTGGTAAAATTCAACACCTTTGAACCTTCGGCCGCAGTTGAAGTGCCAGTAGTGAGCCCGTTCCAAACATTTACAACCGCATCAGCAGAGTAGTCAAGTTCTGTGGTACATGGATGCGTTTCAGTAAACACGCCAAAATCGCCTGTTTCAGCAACGCCATAAGGATTTGATGAGGTAGGCGAATATATTTGAGTATCGGAATTGCTGTAAAGGCGAATATAATCGACCTCCATTTTAGCTGGAAAAGGAGCCGTAATGTCGGCCTCACTTGTTGTTTGAGCAAAGTTAACTCCACCTACTGCAAGATTTAATAAGATATATTGAGGATTTTGAAACTCTTCCATCGTTGCGTTAAGAGACACGGTGTAATATTGATCACCGTCGAAAGTCATGGTCATGGTTGTTGGAGTCCAATCGAGACGATAAGTGTGAAAAGCCGTATTAAAGGGAGTTGCTGGATAGTTTTTCACCGTTCCGTAGTCGGCTTGTCCATTGGCATACCAGTGTACAGCACCGCTTACCTCAGTATTAGCATGTCCTGCCACCCAAGCAGTTTTGCTACCAACTTCCATAATGTCTGTTTCGCCACATTTTGGCCAGCCGTCTTTGCCTATATTTATTCCCATGAGCCAGAAAGCAGGCCATAATCCACGACTTACATCGGGCAGTTTTATACGCGCTTCAATAGAGCCGTATTTAAAGGCAAATTTACCTAATGTGGTTAAGCGTGATGATGTAAAGTTTTTTCCTTCTTTGCTTTCGCGGCGAGCCTCCATTACAAGAGTGCCATTTTCGATGCGTGAATTTGTTGGCAAATCGGTATAACACTGATACTCATAATTACCAAACCCCCAAATCCCGCACTGATGCGACCACACGGTTTTATCGATCTCTGTACCATTAAACTCATCGCTCCAAACCATTGTTTGAGCATAGCTATTGACAAAAAAGAGTGTCATCAGAGCAGAAAGAAT
>JAYVSA010000449.1:0-9546 GCA_043775765.1 Breznakibacter sp.
AAACAACCTTTGATAATTATTTCTCATTTACCAAATATGCCGAACATCTGAGTTTAGTAGCTATTGATTTTGAACCCCTCATTAGGGCTCTTAACAAAAGTACTTTTATAAGTGAAATTATTGAAAATGAGATTATTAAATCAATTCAAGAAAATAATCCATTAGTAGTTGGTTTTTCGGTTCCATTTCCCGGAAACCTCTATGGCGCACTCGTGGCAGCAAAAAAGGTAAAAGCTCAATATCCTGAAATAAAAATTGTACTCGGCGGTGGTTTTGTGAATACCGAACTTCGTTGGCTAACAGAGAAGCGCCTTTTTGATTATTTCGATTACGTGACGTTAGATGATGGTGAACTTCCTCTTTTACAACTTATTAGCCATATTAAAAATGAAATACCTAAAGCGTCTCTTGTAAGAACATTCTATTTGCAGGAAGATCAAATCATCTACTCGGGAAATTTATATAGTATCCCCGATGTGAATCACAACAATCTGGGCACTCCAAGCTTTAAGAACATCGATCTGACGAAATACTTCTCCTTTCTATCTACCACAAACCCTATGCAACGCCTTTGGAGCGATGGGCGTTGGAATAAGATGGCTCTAGCTCACGGTTGCTATTGGGCAAAATGTTCCTTCTGCGACACATCGCTTGATTATATCAAACGTTACTCCAAACCCAATATCGATATTTTAGTTGAGCGTATCATTGCCATTAAAGATGAGACTAATTGTGCTGGTTTTCATTTTGTAGATGAGGCGGCACCTCCTAATTTGATTCGTGAACTTTGTAATGAACTAATAAAAAGAAAGTTAGGTATTACTTGGTGGGTGAATATTCGGTTCGAGAAGAGCTTTACAAAAGAACTTATTGAACTGATGTCGAGAGCTGGTTGTATTGCTGTATCGGGTGGATTAGAAGTGGCTTCGGATAGGTTATTAGCACTTATGAATAAAGGAGTTTCAATAGAGCAGGTGGCTAATGTGACCAACAATTTTTGTCAGAACAACATTATGGTTCATGCCTATTTAATGTATGGTTTTCCTACTCAAACAGAGCAGGAGACCATCGACTCGCTCGAGATTGTGCGTCAACTTTTCGATAATAATCTCATTCAAAGTGCATTTTGGCATCGTTTTGCACTCACCGAACATAGCGACGTTGGTATTCATCCCTCAAAATATCAAATCGAGAAAATTGATAACCATCCCGACCAATTTGCGCGTAATGATGTGGCTTTTAATGATTCTGTTGGATGCGCACACGAAAAATTTAGCGAAGGATTGCGCATCTCATTATATAATTATATGCAAGGGGTTGGTTTAGATATGAAAGTAAATGACTGGTTTACATTTAAAACTCCTAAGAGTTTACACAAACAAGGATATATTTTGGGGTTAATACGGTAAAATTATAATTTGTTAATTTGGTATAGTAAAATAGAATGTGGAACCAATACCAATTTTGCTTTCAACCCATATTTTACCATTGTGTTTTTGTACAAATTCCATACAAAGAAGCAGACCCAAACCTGTACCTTTTTCATTTTGTGTATCGGGTGTAGAGCAGTTTCCATCAATGCAAAATAGTTGGGCAATGGTCTTCGCTGTCATTCCAACACCAGTATCATGAACCGATATTTCTTTTGTCCCATCATGTTTTTGTTCTGCCTTAATGGTAATGGAACCACCCTGAGTGGTAAATTTTATGGCATTGGAAATAAGATTTCTTAAAATGGTGCTCACCATTGCTTTATCGAAAAAAGTTGGAGCAAGTGAGTGTGATTCGAAGTGAAGATGAATCGATTTTTGAGTGGCTATATCAGAATAAAGTGGAATAATATCGTTAATTAAAGTGTCAATTCTTAACTTTTCTGGATTAAATACCATCCGTCCACTTTGCGCCTGTGACCATACTGTTAGGTTCAATAGCAAATCCATTGCTTTTTGAGAACAATTTCTTATTATCTCCGAATATTTAAGGCTATTTTCATGATTATTAGATTGAATACTTTCGGTTAGAATTTTGCTAAATCCCAATATACCGTTAAAAGGTGCTTTTAAATCGTGGGCTACAATGGCGAGAAACTTATCTTTTTCAGTGTTTACTTTTGAGAGTTCTAGTGTCTTTAACTCAAGAAGTTGTTCTTCTCTTTTTTTCTCTGTGATATCGTGCAAAGTGCCCGTCCAAATAACATCACCATTTGGAAGTGCTCGTGGTATTGATTCAAAACTCACCCAAAGAATCTCACTTTTAACAACAAAACGACCTTGCCATTTAAACGGTGTTCTTTTTATGTTTGCTTCTACATTCTTTTTGGCAAAGTCTTCTTTATCATCCTCTAGTAGAAAATTGTTAATAATACCCGGATTCATTTCAAAATCCTGTTTATCAATACTTAGAATTTCACAAAAGTGATTGTTCACAAACTCAACCCTATACGGTGCTTCTTTTATACTGTGCCATTTGTCTGTTTTTATGCCTTCTGGAAACACCCGAATGCGATACATTCCTGACGGTATTGCATTTGCTAAATCTAGGTATAAATCTCGCTCTTCGCTAAGAGCAATTTGGCTCTTTTTGTCTTTGCCTGTAAACAAACAGTTAATCCTGTAAATCCATTTTTTCTGGGGTAAATCGGTTGAAGATTTAGGCATCTTGTAAAATATTTTCTGGATCTAGAATTTTGCTCATTGAAGCAAATGTACAAAAATATAGGTTGTAATTCAAATAGTCACCATTTAAAATCAACGCTGCACACATCCTGTTTTTTTCTGTGAGCCTCCATTTAAAATACCGAATTACTACCAATAAAAAAGGGCAGAAGTTAAACACCTCTGCCCTTTTATCAATA
This sequence comes from Breznakibacter sp., assembly GCA_043775765.1. Classification (GTDB taxonomy): domain Bacteria; phylum Bacteroidota; class Bacteroidia; order Bacteroidales; family Marinilabiliaceae; genus JAGPHP01. The sequence continues at coordinate 2,855 of JAYVSA010000449.1, forward strand.
TCTACTTATCTTTTAGTATCGGTAATGCATTGGTTTATAAGGGCCATTTGCATTAACACCTAAATATGTCGCCTGATCAGCAGTCAGTTTTGTCAATTTAACGCCTAATTTACTTAAATGCAAACGTGCAACCTCTTCATCAAGTTCTTTGCTAAGAGTTGTTACACCAATAGGGCGGTTGTGTTGCCACAAATCCAATTGAGCTAATGTTTGGTTTGTAAAAGAAGTACTCATTACAAAACTTGGGTGGCCAGTAGCGTTGCCTAAGTTAACCAAACGTCCGCGCGAAAGTAGAATGATGCAGTGTCCATCAGGGAAGATGAATTTATCAACCTGAGGTTTAATATTTACTTCAACTATTCCAGGGAAATTCTCAAGCTTCTCAACTTGAATCTCGTTGTCGAAGTGCCCAATATTACAAACAATAGCGGTATCTTTCATTTTAGCCATGTGCTCTATGGTAATAATGTCCTTGTTGCCCGTTGTTGTAACATAAATGTCACCTTCTATTAAAGCATCTTCCACGGTGGTTACTTCGTAGCCTTCCATAGCCGCCTGAAGCGCACAAATAGGGTCTATCTCAGTTACTAAAACTCTAGATCCAAAACCGCGCATACTTTGTGCACAACCTTTTCCTACGTCTCCATATCCACATACAACAACTGTTTTACCAGCCATCATAATGTCTGTTCCACGTTTGATACCATCGGCTAAACTTTCGCGACAACCATAAAGGTTATCAAATTTAGACTTGGTAACTGAGTCGTTTACGTTAATTGCAGGGAAAAGCAACTCACCTTTCTCAACCATTTGGTATAAACGGTGAACACCGGTGGTAGTCTCTTCACTTACACCCTTCATATTTTTTGCAACCTTGCTCCAACGGGTCGGGTCTTCTTCATAAGTTGCAGCAACAAGCTTCATAAACTCATTGTAGTCTTCACCCATTTTAGAATAATCCTTTGCAAGAATAGAATTGTTTTTTTCTGCTTCTACACCTTTGTGAATAAGCATTGTGGCATCTCCTCCATCGTCAACAATAAGGTGCGGCCCTTTGCCACCACCAAAGTTTAATGCCAATTCAGTACACCACCAATATTCAGCAAGTGTTTCACCTTTCCATGCAAATACTGGAATGCCAGCTTTTGCTATAGCTGCCGCGGCGTGGTCTTGTGTTGAGTATATGTTGCAACTACACCATCTTACATTTGCACCGAGTTCAACAAGGGTTTCAATTAAAACAGCTGTTTGAATGGTCATGTGCAACGATCCCATAATGTCTGCACCCTTTAAAGGTTTTTCTTTGCCATATTTTTCGCGAAGTGCCATTAAGCCAGGCATCTCTTTTTCAGCAAGTTCTATCTCCTTACGACCATACTCGGCCAATGTGATATCTGCAACTTTATAAGCCAAATTTTCTTTTGTCATGTTCGCCAAAATTTATATTTTGAGTGCAAAGTTAATTACAAATAACTAATTAAGATAAATTATCCAAATAAAACTTTTCTGTTTACAAAACTTCTTATTTTTTAATTAACTTTAAGTAAGGCTTTAACGTTTGCATTAAAAACTCTTTGTTATAGTGTAACCGTAAAATAGTTTAACTCGTAATACCTGTTACTTTGTTCATGAACGATTTTTTTGTATTTGATTTTGGTCGTTTTAAACGTAACAATCAAAAATATTGATACAAATTAACTAAAAACGTATAAATATTAATTTAGTTGCTATATTTGATTTTAGTCAAGTTTGTATAGTTTATTTGTAAATGCCTGCTTAACCTATTGTATATCTTTAGGTTAAAAGATTTAGTTAGGTGAAGAAATGTGTAGTAGTACCAAGTTTATTTAAACAATCGTATGATGAAATTTAAATTTAATATCGCTCAGAAGCTCATTTATGGTTTTGGAACCATATTATTCGCAATTTTCTTGAATGGTATCATAACCTTCATTACATTATCGAGTAGTAGGAGTCTGAATCAAGAGGTAACAGGTATTTATACCCCGTCGGTTGCTAAATTGGATGAGTACAGTGCCATGATTTCTCAATCGAAAATGCTGATACAAAGTTGGGTATATATCGATAAACAAACCAGTAGTTTTGAAAAAACTCGACTCGTAGTATTGCACGATAGTATCTATCCAAAGTTAAAAACAGAAATCACCAAAATATCGAGTTACTGGGAAAAAGAGGATGTTGAAAAATTGACACAAATAATTAATAAAACTGATAGCCTTTTTGCGTCTCATAAGTATATAATGCAGTTGCTTGGCAGCTTTGAGGCGTATGATGATGCAATGGTTACTTTTGAAGTAGAACCTATGGTTCAGAGTGATGGTGATGTGTCGCGAATGAGTGACGGAGTAACCTCTCTCGTCAAAGCTTTAAGCCAAAAGTATAATGAGAAGAATCAAGCTTCTATGATTGCTATGAACAATTCTTTTGCGTTTTTATCAGTGGTTATTGTGCTGCTCTCTTTATTAACTTTTGCTGCCTCAATAGGAATGGGATATTACTTGTATTCTTCTATTGTTATTCCACTCAAAAAAGGTGTTACGTTTGCTCAAGCCATCGGAAAGGGTGACTTAACGGCGACAGTAGATGTTAATCAAGAAGATGAAATTGGTATTTTGGCTGATGCATTGCGCGATATGGCTACAAATCTTAGAAAGATTGTTGTTTCAATTAAGCATAATGCGAGTGAATTGGTGAGTTCGAGTAATCTTCTAAAAGTTAGTTCTATACAGTTAACAAAAGGATCTTCAGATCAGGCCGCCAATGCCGAGGAGGTTTCTACTTCTATTGAAGAAATGGTTGCTAATATTGAGCAAAATACTGAAAATGCTGTTGCAACCGAAAAAATTACTGTTGAAACGGCTAAAGATGTTACTATTGCCGATCAACTCTCTTCTCAGGCTGCCAAAGCAATGAAAGAAGTTTCTGAAAAAATTACAATTATTGGTGATATTGCCTTTCAAACTAATATCCTTGCTTTAAATGCTGCTGTTGAAGCAGCTAGAGCTGGTGAACATGGACGAGGTTTTGCAGTGGTTGCTTCTGAGGTGCGTAAATTAGCTGAAAGAAGTAAATTGGCTGCTAATGAAATATTCGGACTCGTAAATACAGGCCTAAAAGTATCGAAAGAAGCAGGTGATAAGGCAAGATTATTAGTTCCCGATATTGAAAAAACAACACAACTTATCAAGGAGATTGCAGCTGCCAGTTTGGAGCAAAAAACAGGTGCTGATCAAATTAACTTGGCTATGCAACAGCTCAATAACATCACACAGGAAAATGCTTCTGAATCAGATCAGTTAACAACCAGTTCAGAACAACTCTCTTATTTGGCGAATAGTTTGAAAGAAGCAATCGCTTTCTTCCAAATAGATGCCGAAGGTGAGGAGACTGAGAAACAAGAAGAGGTTGAAGTTAAACCGCAAGGATCTCGTGTTCGTTTGCATGAAAAGGCTGACAGACCAACAGCGAATCAGTATCCTTCACCAGCAAAAACTAAACCATCAGAAATAATTAATCTGGGTCGTGAGTTTGACCTCGATAATTATGAGAAGTTTTAAATTAAATGAGAACTAGGTTATGGACAATGTAAGTATAAAACTATTGGATGATAAATCAGTAGTCACATTTAGAGGGGTTCTCAATATTAATAACATTGTTGATATTAAGCAAGAATTAGAAGAGTTGATTACATTTGAACAAGATTTGGACGTTCAAATTGAGTTGCCTGAGACTATTGATATTACGTTTATTCAGATGTTGGTGGCTATGCGCAACTCTTGTTTGGGAAAAAAAGCAAAATTTAGTATAAAAAGTCAGCTCTCTGATGATGTTTTTGGGTTGATGAAAAACGCTGGGTTAGATGAATTTTTAAATAATTAATTAGGATCACTATTATGGCAAAAACGGTTCTTATAGTTGACGACTCGGAAAGTATTCGTGAAGTGGTTAACTTTACCCTTCAAAACGAGGGATACGATGTGTTAGTAGGTGTCGATGGCGAAGATGCACTTAAATTTCTTGATGGCAGAAACATTGATATTGTCATTACTGACCTTCACATGCCAAACCTTGATGGTTTAGGTTTGATACGGAAAATTAGAGCAATGGATAACTATAAGCATATTCCAATTTTGTTCTTAACTACTGAATCGCAGGCTTCTAAAAAAATGGAAGCCAAAGAAGCTGGTGCAACGGGGTGGATTATTAAACCTTTCGTTCCCGCTAAACTTCTAAGTGCAATAACTCGAGTTATCCGATAATGGAAGAGATAATAAAGGGGTTTGTGGCAGAAACAGTAAAAGGTTTAACAGATACCATAAATATCTGTTTGTCTGTCGATACTGATATGGGACAGAAAGAGGCTGAAAAGGTCTTTTTTGTCATGCACTCACTCACGGGTTCATCTGCTATGTTTGGTTTTGACGATGTTGCCCAATACTCTTTATACACAGAAAGAGTTTTTGATCGAATAAGAAAAGGAGATAAGCAAGCAACTCCTGAGATACTCGAAAATACCATTCAGATTTCGTATGCCATTAAAAGCATTGTTTTGAAAGAGGATATGAATTCATCGAGAAAAGAGTTAATTGAATTCTTTAAAAATCAATTGGATAAATAAAATTTTATTTAATGATTGACAAGTTTAGGGCAAAGTTTGTAGAAGAGTCGTTGGATAATGTTCGCGATATGGAGGAAGCGCTTTTCTTATTGGAAGGCGATGCTAAAAATCGTGAAATTATTGAACGTATTTTCCGCGCAATGCACTCTCTTAAAGGGGGAGGAGCTATGTTTGGCTTTAATGATTTAAGTGAGTTTACTCATCACTTAGAAACCGTATTTGATTGGGTTCGAACTGGCAAATTAGAGGTATCGAAAGATCTTATTACACTCACGTTCAATTGTATTGATGAAATAAAATTTTTATTAGAAAAAGGTGATTTAACAGCGGAAGCTGATAAGGTTGAGCTTCGCTCTATAACTGCAAAAGTAAAAGGATTTTTAAATCAGAGTGGAAAATCAATTGCCTCGGCTACAGTTGCCAACTCTTCCTCAATAGAGATGGTGGCGCCAACGGAAGTTTCGAGTTCAAAGACTTTTTTAATTACGTTTATTCCAAATGAAGACATTCTTCAAAATGGAACCAATACCCTTTTCCTACTAGACGATCTTAACGGAATGGGTAGTTTTTTGGTTCTTTCCGATTTAAGTAAAGTTCCAAATTTCGAATCGTTTGATCCTACATCACATTATATCTCCTGGCAGGGTATTCTTAACTCTGAAGAGAGCCTAAATGACATTAAAGATGTTTTTATTTTTGTAGAGGATGAATGTATTCTTGAAATTGTAGAGATTTGCAGTGGTAGTATTCTTGAAAATGAGAAGTTTCGGCAAATGTATCAAACGCATAAAGCCGAAGGTACTCTTTTTAGCGAAGCTGAAATATCTATTTTGAAGCACGTTGCGCCAGCATCTAATACCACAATTACTAGTGATGACGAGGCTGGAGGATTAGAGAAATCAGGTCAGCGTGCCCATCTTAAAGAGACTAAAATATCAAGTATTAGAGTTGCATCAAAAAAGGTTGATGAACTGGTAAATTTAGTTTCAGAACTCGTAACCATACAAGCTCAGTTGAGTTTGTATGCCGAAAAAAGTGGCGAACCAACAATTTTATCTCTAACAGAATCGGTTCAAAAGCTTTCGCGTCAGTTAAGAGAAAATGCATTTGAAATAAGTTTAATGCCTCTTCAAGCAGAGTTATTACGCTTTCAACGTTTAGTACGTGATCTTTCAAAAGATTTAAATAAGGAGATAAATTTTGATATAGAAGGAGGAGATATCGAACTAGACAAAAATATTATTGAACACCTTACAGATCCTCTTCTTCACATGATTCGAAATAGCATCGATCATGGTATTGAGAGCCCTCAAGATCGAATCAGTAAAGGCAAACCAGCTCATGGTACTATTCACTTTAAAGCGTACTATTCTGGCCCAAGTGTTATTATCAAGCTTTCTGATGATGGAAAAGGGATTGATCCGGCTTATATTCGTAAAAAAGCCATTGCAAAAGGACTTATTGATGGCAAAGTTCAGTTAACAAATAAAGAGATTTTCGACTTGCTTTTTTTAAGCGGCTTTTCAACGAAAGATGAGGTTTCAGATTTGTCTGGAAGGGGCGTGGGAATGGATGTGGTAAAGCGAAAAATATCTGAAATTCGTGGTGAAGTAAGCATCGATTCGGTTGTTAATGAGGGCACAACAATTATGTTAGAACTACCAATGACATTATCAATTATAGATGGATTGTTGGTAGGTGTTGCAGAAAGTCAATATGTGCTTCCAATTTCTGTAATAGAAAAAATTTATGCAGTTAATGTGAGCGACTTAAAAATCTCCAACAATGTTGTAATACTCGACAATCAGCAGTACCCATTTATCCAACTTCGTGAAATATTTCAGGAACAGGAAGGTGTAACAGGTCGTGAACACATTATATTGGTAAAAAATGATGACAAACGTGTTGCTCTTTTAGTTGATGATATTTTAGGTGAGTTTCAGGTTGTGGTAAAACCCTTAGGTAGGGTTCTTAAAAATCAAGATGTTATTTCAGGAGCCTCTATAATGGGAGATGGAAGTATTTCGTTGGTAATTGATACGCATCGATTGGT
>JAYVSA010000450.1:0-10756 GCA_043775765.1 Breznakibacter sp.
TTGGGCAAGGGGAGTGCCAATACCAAACTCGCTGGTACAAACTATGCTGTAGCAGGATTATCACTGCCTAAATTTGCCTCTATTGTTACTAAACTCTCCTTTTTTATGCGCTATGCAGATACTGGTGAGTGGCTTTTAGATAATACTCTTCAATTTTATTTTAAAAGCGTGGTTGGAATCGGGTTCACATATAGGCCTCAGAACTCAATGGCTGTAATGATGCATATTCAAGCTACTCGCAATGCGGGCTTTACTTATAGCTACGATATTTCAATGGCTAACGCTGGTTACCAAAATAAAGGTAGCCATGAAATAACTTTAACGTATGATAATTTTACGTTTTATAAAAAGAATAAATATCGTGGTTTCAAACGGAGTAAAAAGGATGTTGATGATAAACTCCGATCAATTCGAGACTTTTAGAGTTCTTTCACTCAATATCAATCTGTTTTTAATCTGTTCCAGTAACTATTGTGGTTAATAAAAGTTGCATTTTTAGCTAAGCTTTACTTTTGTTATTCGCTCATTATTTTTCATAAATAGAGCCTTTCGTGACGGATAATTCCTATTTCTTTCGTTACTTTGCAAAAAAACTTATGCTCTATCCGTTCAAAGTTATATTCACAATTATCTATTATGGGTGCTTCAATATTTTATTAGGAATATTTCATCCAATACAGGTTGTTTGTTACAAATTAGGTGGTTCTAAGGCACAACAGCGTAGCGTTGACGTACTGAATTATTTGCTCATTAAATGTTTCTTTTTTTTAGGGGCAAAAGTTAAATTTGAGGGGTTTGAAAAATTACCAACTGATAGACCGCTAATAATCATTTCAAACCATCAAAGCACAGTCGATATACCTGCTGTTGTTGTGGGTTTCCGTAAGAATCATGCTAAATTCATCTCCAAAATTGAATTATCAAAAGGGTTGCCAAGTATTTCCTTTAATTTGCGTGTTGGTGGATCTGCCCTTATTGACCGTTCAAAAGGTTCTGCTGCGATTAAAGAAATTTATAAATTGGGTGAACGAATAGAAGCTAACAACTGGTCGGCTTGTATTTTCCCTGAGGGAACACGTAGTCGTGATGGACATTTAAAAGAGTTTCAAACTGGCGGTATTAAAACACTTCTTAAAGCGGCTCCAAATGCCCTTATTGTTCCTTTTTGTATTAAAGGTCATTACGACTTGCAAAAGAATGGAAATTTACCACTTACTTTTGGCTGTAAATTAACTTATTCGGTACTCGAACCGATGGAGCAAAAGAACTTAACAGCTGAAGAGATTACTTCGCTTACTTACGATCAAATAAAAAATAAGTTAGAAGCATAGATTATTTTACTGTATACGAATCTATTAATCATACATCAATGATAGAAATTGGGAAATACAATCAAATGCAAATTGTTAAGGAGCTTGATTTTGGAATCTACCTCGATGGTGGAGTTCATGGAGAGATTCTTATGCCTCGTAGATATGTTCCTGCAAACCCTGAAATTGGATCAACCATTGAAGTATTTATCTACCTCGATTCTGAAGACAGGCTCATAGCTACAAGTGATATACCTTATGCTATAGTTGGTGAGTTTGCACTTCTTAAAGCCAAGGAGGTGAATCGTGTTGGTGCATTTATGGATTGGGGTTTAATGAAAGACTTACTAGTGCCCTTCAGCGAACAAACCATTACCATGGAGGTCGGTTACGACTATTTTGTTTATATCTATGTGGATACTGAAACGAACCGCATTGTGGGCTCTTGTAAGCTCGATAAGTTTCTCGATAATATTCCGCCACACTATGAGGAAGGAGATGAAGTTAATTTGTTAGTATGCAACCAAACCGATATAGGCTATAATGCAATTATCAATAACCTTCATTGGGGCATGATTTATAAAAATGAGGTTTTTAGACCAATCAATAGAGGAGATCAAATTAAGGGTTATGTAAAGAAGGTGCGTGAAGATGAGAAGATTGATCTTTCTCTCGAAAAACCTGGATTTAAGAAGATTGACGATACTGCACAAAAAGTACTTGACCGAATGGAGGCCAGCAATGGCTTTTTAGCGCTTACGGATAAAACAGATCCCGATATTATCTATCGGATTTTAGGCATCAGTAAAAAGAGTTTTAAAATGACGGTGGGGGTGCTCTATAAACAACGTCTTATTACGCTGGAACAAGATGGAATAAGATTGGTGAAGTAAGTTGTTAAAGGAAACGTTATACGAAAAGAGGGCAGGAATCGTAATTGGTTCCTGCCCTCTTTTCGTATAATTCTATATTTGAGTTACTTAATTATTCCCCCACGTATCATTTGTACTTTTTTTGTAACAAAATCATCTAGCATCCCAGTGCATTGTCCATTTACAACGATTAATAAGCCGATAGGAAGATTTTTTGCTATTTCAAGATTCTTTTCTTCTAACGTAATGCTCACCATTTCATCAGCATTATTCAAATCAGACAAGACTAAGGTTGTTATTGAGTCACTGTCTGTTGTGGCTTCTTTGAGTATGCCACTAACCTGAACAACCTTATCTGCCACCACATACTTCGTTGTTGCAGCAACTTCATCTCCATTAAACTGTCGGTAAATCTCATCTACCGTAACAATTACGCTTGGTTTGGAATGGGCAAAATCTTTTGCCTTCATGTTATATAGATATAAACCAACGGAAACACCTATTACAAAACAAATTGCTATAGCAATTAAAATATACTTTTTCATGATTTCTATTTTTGGGCTGGCAATAAATCGTACATCATATCGATATTGATGTCTATAGAGTCGGCAATTTTATCACGTACAATTGATGGAATATCGATGCCATAATCTTTTGGCACAACTTGGAACTTTGCTTTTGCAATTAGTTGTTGTCCCTTTACTTCTATTGTGCCTTCGGTAACCTGATGTTTTGCTACACCGTGAATTGTAACGTTGCCTTCAACAATAGCCTTGTAAACACCATCTTTGGAGAAGTTGATAGTCGTTAAATTGGTTATTTTACCTTTAAACTCTGCATTAGGGAACTTACCCGATTCTAGGTAGTTTTCGTTAAAATGCTCTTCAAGTAAAGCCGATTCAAATTTAAAAGATTTAACCAACATACGAAAGGCAATATCGCCAGTCTTAATATCGATAAAGCTCGCTACGGTCTTGTTATGCCCTTCGATAAGTTCGCCCGCTTTTGAATAAAGCCAAACATGACCAGTTTTGGTTGCATATTTGTCTTGTGCCATTAGAGGCATAAATAGGGTTGAAAGCAAGAGTGTAATTGATAAATAAATTGATTTCATAATCTGTTTATTTAGACATTAAGTACTGATTATACATGATTAATGTGCACCACTGTTTAGAATATATCGTAAATCATTAGGCAAAAAATATGCCAGTTCAATTACGGTTTATTAAAGAGCGAAAATGATCGTGAAATATTAAATCCAAAAAGGACGTCTCCATCTTTCCAGCGTCCACTTGTTTGAGTAATAAAGCCATTTTCTTGAATTGGTTGTGAGTTGGTTACAAATAGTTGGAATACGTGACCACCTGTCTCTAAATCAAAGCCTAATGATAAGCTGTTTGGCATATCTTTGCCGTCAATTCGTGTTGGGTTAAATTGGTAATAGTATTCGGCATTAAATGATACTCTCTTAGATATTTTCATTCTACCGCCAATACCCAAAGCAAAAATGTCGTTTGGATCAACAACCTCTTTAACAATGTTTTTATGCACTATAGTTGGAGATAGTTGTAATGAAAAGCGTTCGTTGAACTTGTGAGCTACAAGGGCTTGGTAAACGTAAGAAAAACGGGATGAAGTGTAATTTGTTTGTGCTGTGTTTGTCCAAGGAGCTGTTTGAATCTCCGTGTTAGCAAATAGTACAAGCGTTACAGGCATATTTGATTTGCCGCTATGTTGTAATAAAAGTGCGTACTTTAAGAAACCACTAACGGTTTTCTGATAAGCAGACCGACCAATGCCGCACATTAAGCGATCGTTAATACCGTACTCTAAGCCCAGGAAGGTAGTTGCCTGATCGACCCCAAAGAAGTTGTCGACCCCACTATTTAAATAGCCAAAACGGTGATGAATCCGAAAGTCTAGTTGGCCATATTTCATACGCTCAATAGACTGGCCATTTACAATTCGAGTAGCCTTAAATGTGGCCGAACTAAATGTCGTTTCATCTGCCGAGGCAGAGTTTAAAAAATCGTCCATATCTTGAGCAAATCCTTTTAAGGCAGCTGTAAAAAAGATAAGAAGTATAAGAAGTGTTTTTTTCATTTTTTCTTAGTTTTATTAATTAACAAAGCCTTGGGTTTTCCAGTTCTCTAGAATTGTAATGTCTGATTGGGATAATTTGCCTGCTGGTGGCATTGTTCCACCATGTATTGCTGTTATAGAGACCGTGTAATTGGCTTGAACATTGTTGTAAGAATCAAGTTTTATACCAGCACTTGCATTACTTCCAGTATGACATCCTTTGCAATTGGTATCTATTATTGGTTGAACGCATGTCGTGTATTTTATACTATTGGCATCGCAACCACTTGATACATCAATGTTAATTCGTTCTTGAGAATCGTAATAACAACTGGAAACAACAATTGCCGTAAGAGCAATCGTAAAAAATATAATTGACTTCATAATTTTAAAATTAGTTGTTTTTAGCACCTTGAAGAATCCAAAGGTCAATCTTTGATCTTTGTAATTTGGTTAGCGGATCAGCTGGTGATGGGGGCATACGATTGAAACTCCAGGATGTTGAAATGAGTCGGTAAAAGTCAGACCCTTTTGAGTCGCCAGGTGTAACGATACCCATAAGCTCACTGTAGCTCTCAAAACTACTCTCTTGATTGTTGTTGTGGCACATACTGCAGTTGGATGTGACAATTGGAGCAATATCGCTTTTGTAAGAGATAATAGTATCTATTTTCGAAATGTCAGCATCGTGAGAACAACTGGGCAAAACGGATAACAGAATGAGTGTGATTGATACCATTCCTCCAAGCAGAGCTTTTCGGGTTAAGCGAAAATGGGATGGTGAATTCATAAAATTGTAAGATTTAAATGAGAGTAACTTTGGATTAAGACTTTACTGTTAAATGTAGATTTTATTTTTAACAAATCTACACATCTTGATGTTAATATTTATGTGGTTTCTTAATTCAGAATGAATATTCATACCAGACTTTAATCATCGCAATCAATTTAACAGTGGCGAGTTTGTTATGTTCATTTGCATTGCTCTTAGGTGTTATACCGGTTTGATATGTTCAATCGTTCTATTTTCGCAGGGCTCCTTTAGGCTAAATGTTATATTCTATTGCTATAGCAAATTAAGAAATTGTTGCAAGTTTTAGGCAATCTACAATTTCAAATACTTCTAATAATTGATTGAGCAATGAGAGGGTGCTTTTTTTTGAGTTTTTTAAATAGAATGGATTCTATTTTCTATATTTGTGCCTATAAATAAGAAAAGCGCATTCAAATACTATGGAAAAAATTTTGTACGTTGATGATGAGGACTTGAATCTTCAGTTGTTTAAACTGAATTTTAGGAAAGATTATGACGTAATAACAATGGCATCTCCAAATGACTCATTGATTGCAATTGAGAATAGGGATATTAAGGTGGTTATTACAGACTTTAAGATGCCTAATATCAACGGAATGCAGTTGATAGAAATGATAAAAACGGTAAGACCCGACGTTGTTTGTATTTTATTGAGTGGCTTTATGGAGTCGGAAGTTGTAACTGATAAATCGAAGGTGTTTAGTTATATCATGAAACCATATAAAAAGGACGATGTTTTGAAAACTCTCGAAAGAGCTTTTGACCATTATTCTATATCCTAGCTTTGTTTTAGTGGGAGAGTTATTTAAATGTGGTTCCATCAAAGGTTTTAAGTCTACACATATATATCCATTCCTCCCAGATAGCCTTTGTCCGTAATAAATATATTATTTTTCCATATTTATTGATGTGTTTCTGCTAAATATGTTTTCCTGACGATTGTTGATTTTTGAGTTTCCTATGTGATTTGTTTCGGAAGATGATTGTTGTTAGGGTATGATATAGATTCTATTAATTGAGAATATTACTCTGATAAAACAGATAACTTCTATCATATTCTGAAGCCAATTACTAAGATATCGTCTATCTGCTCTTGGCGTGGCTGGGTTGATTGCTCAATGCTTTGGTAAAACTCTTGTAAGGAACCACTTTTCATGTGGGAAAATACTTGGGCAATTGTATTAATAGGATTACTGTTGGGGTCTTGAATATCGGCAATTTCGGCCAATTCACGGGTGAAGTTCCAATCTGTCCAAAGATGAAAGAATGAATTAAGCCAAAAAGAGAAATTTGAAATGTTGTTTTTGTTATTGTCTAAAAGAGATTCTATTAGTTGTTTGTATCTTTTTGAGCCAAGTTTTTTATTGTTGGGGCCTCCAAATTGATCAACCAATCCGTCGGAGGCAAAGATGATGCCCAGATTAGCCGTAATTGGTAGTGTAAGAGTTGATATTTGAAACTCTTTTTGGTTCTGTAAATCTCCTAATGAGACTCTTTTAGGGTCGAATATTGTGGCACTTTTACCTGGCTCAAGAATGGTTACATTTTGTTTTGTGCTGCAGATGCTAATGGTTTTGGTGTGTTTGTTAATAGAACAGATAGATACATCCATGCTGTCTCGGAGCTTGTTGACATAGTCGGCGCTGTCTGTTAAGAAATCCTCAGAACTTTTATCGGCATTAAAATTTCGATTCAGAAAGTAGAACAGATGGTGGTTTATCTCTTTGAGAATAATTTCTGGATTTGTAGTCTTTTGAACCACAATTTGTTGATACAGAAACTTGTTCAATAAGACTGAAAGCATGGCTGCCCTTACTCCATGACCCGTACAATCGCAACAGGCAATTATTTTAACGTCATCGTCGTGGTGGTAGAAATAGAAATCGCCACCTACCTTAAACTTTGGCTTGTGGAAGGTGAAGACTTCAGAAAATGAGTTGGTTAGAGTTTCGTGAAGAGGCAACAGTGCGTTTTGCAAATCACTTGCAGCTTCAATTGCTTGGTTTAGTTCTTCCCTGTTTGTAAGAAGTTGTTTTAAATGTAAATTGTTTTCATCCTCCAGAGTAATTAATCCCGAAAGAACATCATGTATCGATCTAATAGTTAGATTTTTGAGTTTGGCGTACCACTCGGCACTTTCGAGATTCCCATATTTTGAGAAGCTCTCTATTTTAATGGTCGCCTTATTATCTAATTCAGAAATGTATTTTTCAATACTATTTTCTTGGTGTGTGTAGTTGTGTAATAAGTAATCTGATAAATATTTGCAAAACCCAAAAGCGCCTATTTCGAAGTAGAAAAGTTGTTCATGAATGTCGAGTAGAGAGTCGGAAGAGGAGAGGAATCCATCGGATACCGCTTCCATAAAAGTATTGAAACTGCCAAAGTCGAAGAGAGCATCGTCATCATCATCAAACTCATCCACGTCAATTGGTTTGGCGATAACGTAAGCCGATTTTTCTCCACGAAACTCCTCCCGTGCAACGTCGAGCAGTAAGGCAATGTTTTGGTGAAATACAATGGGGGCATAGAAATCACTTAGAGGTGATTTGCTAAGAATTGGGCACTCTTCGAACTTCCATTCAATGGCCAAATCGCCTTTTTGAGCTTGCCAGCCAAGTTCTACAAAATAAAGCTCATCTTTTTTGTTCTCAGCGTTTACCATTTTCTATCTCAGAGCCCTTTTCTAGCGGTGTATGTTAATGAGGCAAATCTAAATTTTTTTTGCCACAAAGTGAAGTATTCAAAATTAAATATTCTAAAAAACGCGTTTAAACTTGAATATATTAGAATTAATAGGTTAATTCACCAACTTAAATATGTAAAGTTATATGTTAACCAGAATCAGTTATTTTTATGAAAAAGGCACTTTTTAATTCACTCTTTGTTATTGCTTCAATTTGTTTATTCTCAATTGTTAGTTGCTCGAAGAGTAGTGATCCAGCTCCTGTGCTGGCAGAACCAACGTTAACCGTTTCGTTACCTCTTTCGGTTACAGATACGACAGACTATCAGTCTAATGATTGGGTTACATTAAGCGCAAAGATTACATCTGGTTCCACGCTAACAAAATTAACGGCTACGGTTACTCGTCAAGGAGATTTGAAGTCGATAGGTACTGAAGTCTGGGCACCATTAGTGTTTGAGTTGCCTTTAAATAAAACAACTTCACAAGAATTAAACTTGGAAAAACTGTTTAGCACAGTTATACCCACTAGCGCAAAGGCGGGGATTTATATTCTGAAATTAGTGGTAACAGATAGTAGTAATAAAACAATAACGAAAGAGATACCATTTAATATCATTAATTAAGCTCTTTTTTTATATACATAAAGAATGAATTGTAATTTTGATGAGATAATTGACCGTAGCGGTACAAACTCTTACAAGCTAGAGCTGAGAGAGAAGGTTTTTGGTAAGGGTGATGTTATCCCTCTTTGGGTTGCTGATATGGATTTTGAGCCACCTTATGAAGTGCTAGAAGCCATTAAGTATCGTGCAACCCACCCCGTAATGGGCTATTCCATAAGAACGGATTCTTTTGAGAAATCTATTGCTGGATGGTTGATGCGCTGGCATAATTGGTCTGTGGAGCCTTCTTCTATTATTTTTGCGCCTGGGGTTGTGCCGTCGTTAGTTGTTTCGATATTGGCATTTACCCAACCTGGAGATGAGGTTGTGATCCAGACACCTATCTATCCGCCTTTTTACTCGGTTGTTAATGATAATGATCGTGTTTTGGTAAATAATCGATTAAATAATGTTAATGGGCGTTATGAGATAGATTTTGTCTCATTGGAGCAGCAGTTGTCTTCAGTAAAATGTAAGATGTTGTTGCTTTGTAGTCCACATAACCCCGTTGGAAGAGCATGGACTAAAGAAGAACTGTTAAGAATAGGTGAACTCTGCTTAAAGAATAACGTGTTGGTTGTTTCGGATGAGATACATGCCGATTTGGTGTTTTTTGGCAATAAGCATATTCCATTTGCCAGTTTATCTGACGAAATTGCTCAAATAACAATTACCACAATGGCTCCGAGTAAAACCTTTAATATTGCTGGTTTATCATCATCCTTTATTCAATGTAATAATAAAGTTTTGCTCCATGATTTGCGCAAGAAGATCAATGGTTTGCAGATTCACATGGGCAATGTTTTTGGCAATATCGCCCTCGAAACTGCGTATAATTACGGCGATGAATGGTTAAAACAGCTCCATGCTTATTTAGAAGGGAATATTCTTTTTGTAATAGATTTTTTTGCCGCGAATATGCCCGAGGTTAGAATATGGAAGCCTGAAGCCACTTATTTGGTTTGGATTGATTTTACTACTTGGGGTTTTTCGCAACCTGAGCTCAAGGATTTTTTAGTGAATAATGCTGGCGTTGGTTTGAATGATGGAACGAGTTTTGGAGACCAAGGTATAGGTTTTATGAGAATGAATGTCGCATCGTCAAGAGTAGTTTTGCAAACGGCCCTTCAAAATATTTTAAATGCTCGCCTGAGACATTTGAACAATGAAAGATAGTTTTTTTACCGTTGCTGCGCCTGCTGAGGGATTGTACAAAGAGAAGGGTAGTAAGTTCTTATCGTATATTTTTGAAATAAGGAATGAGGATGAGGCTGTTACTATTGTGGCTGATTTCAAGAAGCGCTATCACGATGCTCGGCATCATTGTTATGCCTACCAGTTGGGTGTCGATGGCGAGAAGTATCGTGAGAATGACGACGGTGAACCTTCTGGAACTGCTGGCAAGCCTATTCGTGGGCAAATTCGTTCCAAAGGATTGACGAATGTTCTTGTGGTGGTGGTTCGCTACTTTGGCGGAACCAAGTTGGGCGTTAGTGGGTTGATAAATGCCTATAAATTGGCGGCTTTAGATGCCATTGGGCAAGCTGTTGTAGTTGAAAAGATGGTTGAAAGTACTATTTCGTTCACGTTTGGATATTTGGTGATGAACGACGTGATGAAACTTATTAAGGAGTTGGATTGTCAAATTGTGAGCCAAGAATTTGGTAACTCATCGAACTTCATAATTTCCATTAGAAAGTCTCATCACAATAGAGCTGTTGAAGCCTTGAAGAAGATAGAAGGAGTTGTTATTACGGACTAAATTAATGCCATTATTCTACAGGTACGTATGTCGATTCTAAGTTTGTGAAAGTTAAGAACGTTATTTTGTTCTTATTGATAGTAAAGGTTTTTTTAACCGATTTTGTCTCTCTTCCTATTGCGTTAAAGCTCAAAGTATGTTCTCCTTCCGATAATGGAATGCGTGAATAGGAGATAGAGTAGGGTAGTGTTTGCCAATTTCTCGTATCGGCTCTTTCCGAGAGTGCATTTGTTAAACTCATTGCTAGTCCTAAATATTCATTTTGATTTCTAACTGTTGCTTCCATGGTCTTTTTTAGTGCAACTCGGACTATTGAGTTTGCCACTTCTCGCCAAATACGGTCTTTTAGCGACTGGAAAGCGATGTTGTTGATGTTTTCTGCGGTTTCAAACTTATAGTCTAAATCGTTTAAAGAAAATGTTGCGGAATTAAAGTAGAGAGGGCGCTCAACATATTTAGGAAAAGCAATGCGCAAGAATGAGAGCGATTTTAAGCCTTCTTGTTGAGATGAACCGAATCCTCCAATGTATAATGGAAAGCTAAATCCCATCTCTTCATTGGCAAA
>JAYVSA010000451.1:0-2398 GCA_043775765.1 Breznakibacter sp.
GCGCACCTCGGTTGCAACAACAGCAAACCCGCGTCCATGCTCACCAGCTCTTGCGGCTTCAACGGAGGCGTTTAAGGCCAAAATATTTGTTTGCATGGCAATTTCGTTAACCACATTGATGCGTTGATTAATAGCTTTAATAAAGGAGATACTTTCTTCCTCTTTTTGCATGAGTTGTTTAATTCCCTCGGCAGCTTTAATGGATATTCTTTGGGTAATTTGCGCGTTATCGGTATTGTTTTGAATATTGGCGGCCATTTCTTCAATAGCACTTGATACCTCCTCTGCCGATGATGCTTGTGAATTGGAGCCATTTGCAACACGGACAGCAATTTCATTGATGCTTGAACTGTTTTCGGTAACTGTTTCAGCACCATTAATAATTGTTTTAACGATGCTGCGAAGTTTGTTGTTCAAATCATTTATTGCATCGGCCAGAACGCCCAGCTCATCTTTTGAATTGCAAACTATTTGATCTTTAGAAATAGTTCCTTCTTGAAGTTCTAAAACTTTTGATAGGATTTTATTGATGCTTATGGAGAAGAATTGATTGAAAATGAAGATTATAACAATAGATGTTATAACAACGCAAAGGAGAGAGCCGATAAAGAACATGAAGATAATGGATGTTTTTTCGCTCTCAACTCTGTCCATTTTTGAATAAATGAAGAGGTGGCCTAGAAATTTGCCATCGTCGAGTTTAAGAGGAATGATGGCTGCCAAATAGCGTTCACCCTTTTGTGTTACATCTTTAAAGATAGGACTACTATTTTCAGTGCTGAGTTCTTTGTGTTCAAGAAGCATAGGGCTGTCGCTCAGTTGTTTGCCTCTTAACTCTGGGCGTAGAGAGAAGTAAATTTTATTGTTACTGCCCAGAATGATGCAGTCTTCAACATTTTCGCCCACCAGATTTTGCATTGTGCTTTTATCCTCTGCCGACTCATACCTGAGCAATCCTTTAGACATTAAATAACCTGGAGTTTGAAATTTCATTTGAATTTCGCCTTCCATTTTATTTGTAAATCTGTTGATGTAAAAGACACCAAGCGCTAACAAAGCAATGACTTCGGTAACAATAATAAGTATTCCGATTTTATATGAGAGTTTCTGATGTTTCAACCCTCCAATAGCTATCTTCATATAAAATAATTATGGTTTAAACTAAAAATACACTATAAGCCACTCGCACATTTATGAAAATTTGGTACTTTTGCAAACGTTTGAAGTTTTCAAATTCTAGTTCCTAATTTGTTCATCGTTTACGATTAAAACGCAATTAAGTTATATAATTATTAACGTGTTTTGATTTTATTTTTAACTTTTTAGCAAAAATAAAGAAGTTCACGTGTTTTGATTGATATATTAATACTTACATATTCTTTAAATATAGCACAAAGATGAAGAAAATTATTTTATTACTCGCCGTTATTTTGGCTGGAGAAACCTTACTTTTCTCTCAGGGAAAGAGTGGCAACTATGAACTTATTTGGTCTGATGAGTTTAATTATACGGGACTCCCTGACTCTACCAAATGGGGTTATGATGAAGGTGGACATGGTTGGGGTAATGACGAACTACAATACTATACGAAAGCACGGAAGGAAAATGCTTGGGTAGAAAATGGTGTAGCAACGATTACAGCTCGTAAGGAAAATTACAAAGGGAAAAAATATACCAGTGCTCGATTGGTAACCGTTGGAAAAGGAGACTTTCTTTATGGTAGATTTGAGTTACGTGCAAAGCTTCCACGAGGAAGAGGTACTTGGCCTGCTGGCTGGATGCTTTCGAGCGATTGGAGCTATGGAGCGTGGCCTGAGAGTGGTGAGATAGACATTCTTGAGCACGTTGGCTACGACATGGGCGTTCAGCACGTTTCTTTTCATAGCTTAAAAAACTACTGGAAAACGGGCACTCAAAAAACTGCTACCATGAAACTAGACAAGATAGACAGTACTTTTTATACGTACGCAGTAGAGTGGACGCCAGATTCAATTTCGGCATTTCTTAACGATTCACTTTATTTAACTGTAAATAGAGACACGCAGAACTGGAAAGTTTGGCCATTTAATAAGCCATTTTATTTATTGCTTAATATTGCTGTTGGCGGTGCTTGGGGTTCGGCTCAAGGAATTGATGACTCGATATGGCCACAAACCCTTACCTTTGATTACGTAAGAGTATACAAATTGAAGGATAAAAAAGATACAGAGAAACCAACACAACCAACCGAATTGAGAGCGAATGTGGCTTCTACGCGAGTGAATTTATTGTGGGAACCATCTTACGACAATTATGCGGTAAAAAATTACACCATTAGTGTTAATGGTAAAGTGGTTGGAACGACACTCTTACACAATTTTGAGGTTACAGGATTAAAACCAAATAAGGCTTATGAGTT
>JAYVSA010000452.1:0-2546 GCA_043775765.1 Breznakibacter sp.
TAAACAGGTGAATAACTCAGAACAGAGTGGTTCAAACGCAAAAACGGAATAACGAATTTATTCATTTAAAATAGTATTAGCGATGTTTAAGACTTTTAAAATCAAACTCACAACAAGACTGATCTTATCTATATTAGGAGCAGTTTTTATTATGAATGCTATTTTGTTGGCAAGCATAGGCATTAGTTCCTCAAAAAAAGCCGAAGAGGCTGGTTTAAGTCTTGCAGTATCTAAGTCGAAAGAGGCTGCAGGGCAGGTTAAGATATTACTCAATGAAGCAATTAATGGCATTGATTTTATGATAGATGCGTTGGTGGCCATGCAAGATGGTGGTACGCAGAACAGAGAAGCCATTGATCGAATGTTGTTTAGAACGGTTTCGAGCTCTAAGAATTTCTATTCGATGTGGGTTCAGATAGAGGCTAATGCTTGGGATAAGCGGGATAATGCGTATAAAAACAATCCAAGATATTCGAGCGTTAATGGTGCATTGAATATAACCTATTATAAAAATAAAGGTGAGATTGGATCGGAGCCTGGAACGATGGATATGTATGAAGCCAATTGGTATTTAGACCCAATTAAGAATAAATGCCTAACCATTACAGAACCATCGATGTATTCTTATTCGGGAGAGACGACCGATTCTGTTTATATTACCACCGTTGCGTTGCCATTAATCAAAAGTGGGAAAGCCTTAGGAGTTGTGGGAATAGACATTAGCTTGGCATCACTAAATTTAATATGTAAGAACGCCTCGCTTTACGAGACTGGTTTTGCCACCATTGTTACCGATAAATTAATTTTTGCATCGCACCCCAATGATAAGAAGGTAGGGCGATTATTGAGTACCGAAACACTAATGAATTTGGCAGAAGTGCAAGAGTCCATCAGCAATGGTAAGTCGTACTCATGCCAAGATGTTTCGAAAGAAACGGGTGAGCAGATACTTCGTTGCTACACCCCTATTAGTTTTGAAGGTGGGGCTAAGCCTTGGGCTGTAATGGTTGAAATACCAGTTAGGGAGGTAATGGCAAGTTCGCGTGAACTCATGTCTTTTATTATACTCATTGGCGTTTTAAGTATGATTGCTATATCAATACTGATCTATTTTATAGCAAAGTCTATTATAACGCCTATTCAAAAAGGAGTTGTTTTTGCCGAAGAGATTGCACAAGGCAACTTAACCGCACATTTGTATATTGAGGATAGAGACGATGAGATTGGTGATTTGAAACGTGCTCTTGAATTAATGTCGGGTAAGCTTAAGACTATTGTTACCGACATTGTTGAAAACAGCCTAAACATTGTTGCGGCAAGTAAAATGCTCAATAGCACCTCCATGGATCTTTCTTCGGGAGCCAACGAGCAGGCTGCAGCCAATGAGGAAGTGGCGGCGAACATGGAACAAATGGTAGCCAATATTAATCAAAATAGCGAGAATTCCTCTCAAACCGAACGAATAGCAGTTCAAGCATATCAAGATATAGAAGAGGCCAGCATAGCGGTAGTTTCTACAGTAGAGGCCATGAATATGATTGCAGAGCGCATAACTATTATTGGCGAGATTGCTGAAAAGACCGATTTGCTAGCTATTAATGCTGCTATTGAGGCCGCGCGTGCAGGAGAGCAAGGAAAGGGTTTTGCTGTGGTAGCGAATGAAATTAGAAAACTTGCAGAGCGAAGCCAGAGTGCAGCCAATGAGATAGAAGGACTTACCCGTTCGAGTGTGAAGATTGCGAATAAATCGGGAGAAGCTCTTACGCGCATTGTTCCCGACATTAAGAAAACATCTCTGTTGGTGCAAGAGATTTCGGTATCGAGTTTGGAACAGAATACGGGTGCTAACCAAATTAACTCGGCTATCATGCAACTCAATACCGTAACACAGAAAAATGCCACTGTTGCGGAGGAGATGGCATCGAGTTCGGAAGAGCTCTTTGCACAGGCAGAAGCTCTTAGAGAGACGATTTCTTATTATCAGATAGAGGACGAGATTGATTTGGCCTCGAAGAAGAAGGCTGCTTCCTTTACTAAATTGAGCAAGGTAGAGAAGTTGGCGGCTGACATTTATTCGACAAAAGCAACGGGATATAAAAATGGAGAGATTGTTTTAGGTAAAGATGAGAATGATAAGACGTACGAAACATATTAAGTATTATTAAAAAACAGAGAGCCCTCTTTTAGCAATGAAAGAGGGCTCTCTGTTTTTAATAGGGTTGGGCAACTGGGGCAGGATAAAGTTTTATATTAATAATTCAAATCATTCTAGGTAAAGAAGGAGTCATACATTTTTAGCACCTTGTTAAATTCAATCATAATCTTTGTTCTTTTAGTAAATAACTATATAGTTGAAGAATATATGTTATTCATTACATGAAAAATGTTGTTAATTAAATAAAGCATGGAGCTCATTTTAATTTATATGACGTTCATTTCTAAAAGTATGATAGCTGTTTTAATTTATATGACGTTCATTTCTAAAAGTATGATAGCTATTTTAATTTATATGACGTTCATTTCTAAATATATGATAGCTGTTTTAA
>JAYVSA010000453.1:0-6602 GCA_043775765.1 Breznakibacter sp.
CTTCGGCGGTATCATCGTTGACATTACCACATTCATCGTTGATGTTGGCATATTCATCGGTGACTTCGGTGGTATCATCGTTGATTGGCTTTTGCCTAATTTAGGACTTCGAACTGACGTTAAAATAAACAGACATTAAAAGAATACCCCATGCTTAACCTCCATATTAATTTGGGGGTTATGCTCTTTAAGCCCAAATTGTGCGACAGACTTCGTGATGATAGATACTTAAAATGCTGAGCCAAAAAGAATCATGATAATAAGCAATAACGCCAGTGGAATAGCATTGCGTTTAGCTAAGTCGAAGGGCGATACTTGAGCTATTTGAGAAGATGCGATAACAACACCTGAGATAGGCGATATGGCACGTCCCATGCTCGAAGCCATTTGTAAGGGTAAAATGGCCGAAACAGAATTTAATCCGGCAGTAAATAAAGCACTAAAGGCAGATGGTGCAAAAGATTGAAACGAAGCACTTCCGCTGCCTGTTAATACCGATGCCGTAAAGATAATGACGGTAAGGATAATGCCCAATCCACCAGCTTGCAACCCCAAATTAAGTACCAAATTGGTCAGTGACGAAATAAATCCGATACCAATAAGTCCCTTTGCAAAAACCTCACTTGCCACAATAAGGGTAATAACCGTTACAAAAAGATTACCCATACCCTGCCAAAAAACAAGCGTATTGGCCAACGACAATTTGAGGTTACGGGTACGCACAACCTCAAACGCAATAGCTAGAGCTAGTGTAATAAAAATGGCCGTGGTAATATCGATTTTTGCGGAAGGAGGGAAAACGGTAAAAGCAGATGAAAAGATAAGCAATATCAAGAGAGGTAACACAGGGAATATAGCGTAAATAAGCGGAACGTGAACTTTTATCTCTTCCTGATGAGTTGGAATGGGAATATGTCCCGATTTTTTATCGAAATAACGGTTTGAGAAAAAGAGAAACACCATCATAATAACCGTTAACGGAATAATGAAAGGCAATTGGTTATCGACAAAATAAGCCATGCTATTTTTACCTATCAGTTCCGATGCCTTAGATGTATTGGACGAGCCTGGCCCCATATCGAAAACCGTGCAAGCCGTAATAACCGACACGGCCGAAAGACGACTAATACCAAGCCCCACAAGAATTGGCAAAATAGAAACAACTAAAAGAAGTACAAGCCCCGTAGCCGAAGGGATGCTGATAAAAAGGAGTTGCCCAATTGGAATAACCATTATAGAGGCAAAATAAGGGTACTTCTTTAAGATAGAAAATGGCTGGAGCGAAATGTAAACCAAGGCATTATTGGCACCAATCTTTTGCAAATAAGCAACAAAGCCCCCAATAACCATTATCATAAGTCCAACACCGGCCATATTTTTACTAAAAGCATCTTTTATAAATGCAAAAGTATCGACCATAATAACGCCCGAATATGATTCAAAGAGCAAAGTGTTGCCAAGCGGATAAGCCAACATCAACATTGCCACCCCACTTACCAGCAACACCGCCTGAGGGTTGTATCTTTTATAGAGGAAGTACGCTACAAAGAGTATAACGTGAAGAGAAAGAAGAATACTTATTAGAGCCATTGAGAGTTTTTAGCTGATAATGGATTTGAAATCGTGTTTGTAGTCGATGTTGTAAAGAATCTTATACTCTTTTACAAATTTCAGATATATTTCATTGGCAAGACTATGTTTTCCGAGAGAAACCAAGGCTTTGCACTTCATTTCCATGGCATTTTCATTCGCCATATCAAGAAGAGTAATAGCATCAGCCATCTGAATAATTAAATTGGGGCTCACATTGGCGCTATTGCCTGCCATAAAAGCCAAAAGGGTATCTACAATTTCATTTGAGATGTTTGCCTTAAAGGAGTCGAGCCATTCATAATTTAAATCGACTAGCAAACCGCCCTTTTGCACAATGTGCATCAAACTTTTTATTTCGGCAAGCGAGTGCTCTTGTTTCGACTTTAAAATATGCAAACAACGGATATAATCGCAATACAGATTCGCATCATTATTGTGCGTCTCGAAACGCCAAACGCCCGATTGATTAACAAGTTGCTCATGGAAATCGGAGCCAAGCACCCCTCGTAGTTTGCCAATATTAACAGCGAGGTTGTTACGCGCATTCTTATCGGCCATATCGGGCCAAAGTTTTTCTACAATATAGCTCGAACTGATACCGCGATTGTGGTTGAGGGAATTTAAGAAGATAAGTAGAAAAAGCTCCTTCAGAAGAGGTGAAAACTTACCCGATATATCGTACTGGTTGGTTGTGTGTATCTTAAAATTACCAAAGAGAAAGATGGCATTTCGGTTGTTAATGGCTCTTTCGTCATCAACCAAAGAGAGTATCGCGCCTGCCGTTGGTGCAGGAGTTGGTTCAACGGCAACAACACTATTTAACTTTCTCTTACGCAGGAGATAGATGAACAGAATGAGCAAATCAAAAGCCACAATGATTACCAACCAAAGCAATACCTTATTGCCCAATAAGCCAATAAAGAGAGTAGAAATAAAACTATGCGTAAAAATGACCATTACTTTATGAGTTGCGAGCGTGTTCGCTTCTTAAATGAACTCAAATATACACATTATTTAACATTTCGAACGAGAAGTGTGGTGAGCGGTGGAATACGAACATCATAAGTCGTTGATCAGTTTCTTGCAAACAAAGTTGGTGTATGAAATTGCCTAATGCTTAAAGGATTTAGGAAGCATAATTTCATCGAATATCAATATAGTCAATATCCACCTTGCCATTGGTTACCGCAATTTTTAGTTTATTATCAGCTTTTTTAAGGATACAAGTTGCCAGTGATATTGTTTGCCAATCGAAACTGGTGCAATCAACATCTTGTAACAGTTGATCGTTTATCCAAATAGAAACCGTAGAATGTGCTACTGTTGACCTAATTTTTATTGCTGGACTACAAAAAGGCAGGCCATTTGTTCCAAACAAATAGGCGGTCCATTCACCAGAATTTAGTGTTATGTATTGCCCTTCACTATGTTTTTTATCCTCCGATTGGAAATAAGTTACTTTTACCGATTCAGTAGTTCTATAATGGGTTGTTTTTGTGGTGTCTTTCACAAAATAAGATATTCCGAGCCCTTTACCTCCAAAATTCTCGGCTTCCAACTTGATTGGTGCATTTTGAAACATGGCATTTATCATCTCTTTGTTTTCCGTGCAGTTTTCAATTTTAATGTTTTGCAGATAGCTATCAAATATTGCTTTGGCCCACTCTTTTCGGGCAGCTTTACCATTCTCTGAATAAGCCACAATAGAGTCCCAACCTTCGGGTTTTTTAATCGATAAAGGATTGTTGCCAGCCTTTCGTGTGTCGAGTTTCTTCCAAGGCCAGAAAGACCAACCCATGTTGTTCTCATTTAAAAGCTGCAGTGTGCTCCAATATATCGCAGCGCTCTTTTCGCCCGTTTCACCAACCCAAACAGGAGATTGATATTCGGTGCGTTTGTCAATGTAATATTGTATGGAATTTACGTTCTCGTAAGGATTCCAGCAGTAGTAGTGAAACTGATAAACTAAATTTTTGTCGAACGGTTTCGTGAATGCAGACCAGTCGTTTGACCATTCCACCCCTTCCAAAATAATAATGTGTCTCTTGTCTACCTCTCTTATCGCTTTGGTGAGCCGTTTGTACATTGGTTCTAAGAGATGTTTGTATTTGTCGGCGGCACCTGTCATTTTAGGAAGTGGCTCATTGAGAAGGTCGTAACCCATTACCGTTGGATTGTCTTTGTATTTCTCGGCCAGTTTTACCCAAAGTTTGGTTAATATAGGTTCATATTTCTCTGGTTGCATAAAGAGCAACGGTTCATCGTTTTCGCTGTCATCAATATTCTGGCCAGTTTGCCCTCCAGGAGCACCATGCATGTCTAAAATGACGTAAATATTGTTGCGTGTACAGCGCGATATAAGGCTGTCGAGCAAGTCAAAACCTTCTTGCCTGAATTCAGGGTTTTCGCCATCGGTTATAAATAAACGAGAATTAAGAGCAGGGCGAACAGAATTAAACCCTAGCTCTGCAACTCTTTTAATATCTCTTTCTGTTACATAATCGCGTCTGTAGGTATGCCAAAAGCTATCGGCACTTGCTGAGCCAATAAGGTCGGAAACCAGTTTCTCTATCCGCCTAGGGCGATCTCCGTATTGCCCAAATCGCCACATATAACCCTCTGGAAGAAACCAATTTCCTAGGCCTACACCTTTAAGTAAAATCTTTTCACCTTTGTCATTCACTATATCAACACCTTGAACGTGAAGAAATGTGAGTTGAGACTCTTCTTTTGTTGATTTTACGGTACAACTTACTAATAATGTTGTTGTTAGGACTATAAAAAGCGCTATCTTTTTCATGATTTTATATGCTAATGGATAATTGTGATACTTGCTGATGCAATACCGTTTGCTTGGCTAAGATAACTGCATTTTTACTATTTTATATTAATTTAAGAGACTCATCATCTCATAAATGTCTAATAAAGTTATTATTTTTAAGTGATGGATGGCTTTTTTTGAATTCGTTACGTAGATTAAAGTATATTTATTCCTGTTTGTTAGATTACTCTGCAATGACTAATTTTAAACTCATATCAGATTCAAATTTTATTTTTATGAAGAAGGTTTTAATGTTCTTAATGTACTTGATACTTCCCTTTTTTTCGCTATTCTGTCAGAATACTGATACGGAATTAGAGGGGAAGATTAATAAAATCATCACTCAGATGACTCTTGAGGAGAAGGTGAAGATGTGCCATGCGCAATCGAAATTCAGTAGCCCTGGTGTTCCGCGTTTAGGCATACCAGATATATGGATGTCGGATGGACCACATGGTGTTAGAGCCGAAATATCATGGGATAGTTGGGCTTATGCTGGGTGGACCAATGATTCGTGTACGGCTTTTCCTGCTCTTACATGTCTGGCGTCAGCATTTAATCCAGAACTCGCCTATCGTTATGGAAAATCAATAGGAGAAGAGGCTCGGTTTCGCGGTAAAGACATCCTCTTGGCGCCTGGCGTCAATATTTATCGTATACCCATGAATGGTCGAAATTTTGAGTACTTAGGCGAAGATCCTTTCTTAGCGTCTTCTCTTGTTGTGCCTTATATCAAAGGTGTTCAAGAGAATGGCGTGGCGGCTTGTGTGAAACATTATGCTTTAAATAATCAAGAAGTTTGGCGAAGCGATGTCGATGTGGAAGTTAGCGACCGGGCGTTACATGAAATTTATCTTCCCGCTTTTAAGGCTGCTGTTCAAGAAGGGCATGTTTGGTCTATTATGGGTGGCTATAATAAAGTCCGTGGACAATACTGTTGTCAGAATGAGCTTCTCAATATGAAAATATTAAAAGGAGATTGGGCATTTGATGGTGTTTTTGTCTCAGATTGGGGCGCTACACACGCGACTAAGGAGGCTGCATTATATGGTTTGGATATTGAGATGGGTACTGGATCAGATGGGTTAACCTATACTTTAAAAAATGCCTACGACAACTACTTTTTAGCAGATCGATTTCTTGCCATGTTAAAGAGTGGTGAGTTAAAGGAATCCGTTGTCGATGATAAAGTTCGTCGCATCTTACGTTTGATGTTTCGCACCAATATGAATACCAATAGGGTGTTAGGTTCTATGAAGAGCGATGCTCATTTTGAGGTGGCAAGAAGAGTTGGACAGGAGGGTATTGTTTTGCTTAAGAATAGCAATAATTTCTTTCCTTTAGATCCTTCTAAGAAGCTGAAAATTGCACTAATTGGTGAAAATTGCACCCGCATTATGACCGAAGGGGGAGGTTCTTCAGAGCTCAAAACCGTTCACGAAATATCTCCTCTCGACGGAATTAAAAAACGTTTCGCCAATGCTACTATTCTCCACTCTATAGGGTACGAGGCGGGTGTTTCTACTTATGGACACGTTAACTCATCGCATTTAAATGCAGATTCTCTTAAAACAGCTGCCATTGCTGTTGCCTCCAAGGCAGATGTTGTTCTCTTTGTTGGTGGATTAAATAAGAGTCACTTACAAGATTGCGAAAATGGCGATCGCCAAAGCTATAATCTTCCTTTTGGGCAAGATGAGTTAATAAAGGATATTTTAAAAGTGAATAAGAGTGTTGCCGTTCTTTTGGTGAGTGGCAATGCTGTTGCAATGCCTTGGATATCAGACGTGAAAGCTGTAATGCAAGCTTGGTATCTTGGAAGTGAAGCAGGAAATGCTATTGCCGATGTTTTGTCGGGTGACGTTAATCCATCGGGTAAGTTGCCGTTTTCTTTCCCTGTAAAAATTGAAGATAATGGCGCCATCTCTTTTGGCTCTACATCTTACCCTGGAGTTGACTTTAAAGAAACGTACAAAGAAGATGTTTTAGTGGGATATCGTTGGTTCGACACCAAAAAGATTAAACCATTATTCGAGTTCGGCTTTGGACTATCTTACACAACATTTAAAATAAACAGTGTCGCTCTCGACAAAGCAGAGGCTACAAAAGATGGTTGTGTTACGGTTTCTGTTGAGATTAAAAACGAAGGCAAATACAAAGGCGCAGAGGTTATTCAACTCTATGCACA
>JAYVSA010000454.1:0-3380 GCA_043775765.1 Breznakibacter sp.
TTTAAATAATTGCCCTCTATGTTCGTAATTGTTAAAAAGATCGAAACTAGCGCAAGCTGGCGAAAGCAATACAACATCGCCCTTAGCACCAAGCATATACGACGCTTTTACGGCCTCTTCCATGCTCTGTGTATCGATGATAATTGGAATGATGCCCTCAAATGTCTCTTTGAGTTTTGAATTATCTTTTCCCATACACACCAATGCCTTTACTTTCAATTTCACCAAATCGTATAACTCGCTGTAATCGTTGCCTTTATCTACTCCACCAGCTATCCAAATAACGGGCTTGGTCATACATTCGAGCGCATACCACGTTGAGTTAACGTTGGTGGCTTTTGAATCGTTGATGAATAAAATATCGCGCACGGTTTGAAGTTTTTCTAGTCGATGCTCAACACCTTTAAAATCCATCAAACTCAAGCGAATAAGCTCGTTTTTGATGTTCATGACTTGCGCCGTTAAGCCTGCTGCCATTGAGTTATAGAGATTATGACGTCCTTCGAGGGCCAAATCTTTTATAACCATATTAAAGAACTTATCGTTGCATCGCAAAACCATCTCCTCGCCAACCACTTCGGCGCCATCTGTAATAGATTTTGATACCGAGAATGGGAGTTGTTTTGAGAGTACTTTTCGGTGCGCCAACTCGGTGTTAATCGTCTCATCATCGGCACAATAGATGAAGAAATCGCCCGCTTCTTGGTTGTTGATGATGCGTAACTTCGAGTTGATGTAATTTTGCATGTTATATTCGTACCGATCCAGATGATCGGGCGTTATGTTCATTAATACAGCAACGTCGGCCTTAAATTCAAACATTCCATCGAGCTGAAAACTGCTAATTTCTATTACGTACCAATCTTTTTCAGATGTTGCTACTTGACGTGCTAAACTGGTGCCAATATTACCCGCTAACCCAACGTTGAACCCAGCTTTTTGAAGAATATGGTAAATCATCAGCGTTGTGGTGGTTTTGCCATTGCTTCCTGTGATACAAATCTTCTTCGCTTTGGTGTATCTAGCGCCAAATTCAATTTCCGAAATTACAGGAATACCTCGCTGTTTAAGTTCTACTATAATAGGCGTTTTATCGGGAATACCTGGACTTTTTACCACCAACGTGGCATCAAAAATTTTATCGGAAGTATGTTGGTTTTGCTCAAAGTCGATGCCCAAATTGGTGAGTTCTTGCAGGTAGACTGGTTTGATGGCGCCCATGTCGGAAACAAAGACCTCATAACCATAAGCCTGACCTAGAATTGCCGCGCCTACACCACTTTCACCTGCACCAAGAATAACTAATCTATCTTTCATATCTTTCAAAAAGTTGTATGACTTTTAACTATCTCATTTTCAGTGTCACAAAGGTGAGTACTGCCAACATAATTCCTACTATCCAAAAACGAACGACTATTTTCGATTCCACGTAACCTTGTTTTTGAAAATGATGATGAAGTGGAGCCATCTTAAAAATTCGTCGTCCTTCACCGTATCGTTTTTTGGTATATTTAAAATAGTAAACCTGCATGATAACCGAGAGATTCTCTATTAAGAAAATACCGCAAAGTATTGGTATTAAGAGTTCTATGCGAATCATAATAGCCACAACGGCAATAATTCCGCCAAGTGTTAAACTGCCTGTATCGCCCATAAAAACCTGTGCAGGAAAGGAGTTATACCACAGAAAACCTACGGTAGCTCCAATAAACGCGGCCATAAATACTACCAACTCCTCCGAATTGGGTATGTACATGATATTGAGGTAACTCGAATAAACAATGTTACCCGATAGGTAGGCAAATATACCCAACGTGGTGCCTATAATGGCCGATGTGCCAGTGGCTAAACCATCCAATCCGTCGGTCATGTTGGCACCATTAGACACTGCTACAATAATAAACGTAACCACTAAAACATACACCAACCAGCCCCAATTCTTAGCGCTATCGCCCATAAAACTTATGAGGTCGGTATAATTTAAGCGATTGTTTTTGAAGAATGGAACTGTTGTAATTGTTCCGCGCACCTCTTCTGTGGCTGGTCTTTCAACCATCATGTGGTCGGCATTTTCAACAATAACGCTCTTGCCAGGCACTTTTTCGCGCACTACAATGTCGTGATTAAAGTATAGCGTTAACCCAATGATTAACCCTAATCCTATTTGTCCAATAATTTTAAAACGTCCCTGAAGTCCCTCTTTATCCTTCTTGAAAACCTTAATGTAGTCATCTAAAAAGCCAATAGTTCCAAGCCAAAGAGTGCTTATAATAATTAGAATGATGTAAATATTGAAAACCCTAGTAAGAAGAAGTGTTGGAATCAGAATGGCCAAAATAATGATGATGCCACCCATTGTAGGCGTTCCTTTTTTCGATAATTGTCCCTCAAGACCTAAGTCTCTCACTATTTCGCCAATTTGTTGTTTTTGCAATAATTGAATAATGCGCTTGCCTAGAAAGGTGCTGAGCAACAATGCTAAAATGATGGCTAGCCCCGAACGAAACGAGATATACTGAAAAACCCCAGCCCCTGGAATTTGGTATTGTTTTAAGTATTCAAAAAGATAATATAACATATCGCCTAAAATAAAAAATTAAAAATCTTGCTTAAATGCCTCAAGTAAAACCTCTCTATCGTCGAAATGGTGCTTTACGCCATTGATTTCCTGATACGTCTCATGCCCTTTTCCTGCTACCAAAATCACATCGCCCTTTTGGGCCAGTTTAACCGCCATTCTTATTGCTTCTCGCCGATTAGAGATAGTGAAAACGCGACTTTTATCTTTAAATGCCACTCCTGCTATCATTTCAAGGATTATAACTTCAGCATCTTCCGAACGCGGATTATCTGCTGTAAGGATCACTATATCGCTTCCTTTTACAGCCTCTTTAGCCATAATTGGACGTTTGGTTTTATCTCTATCACCACCAGCTCCAATAACGGTAATTAGTTTACTCGAGCCCTCGCGCAAGTTATTTATGGCCTCTATCACATTCGTAACCGCATCGGGCGTGTGGGCATAATCGACAATTGCCGTAACACCAACATCGGAACGAAACGATTCAAAACGACCGTCAACAGGTTGAAGTGCGCTCAAGGCTACCAATACTTCATTCTTATTAAAGCCTAACAATACGGCTGTTCCAAATACGGCTAATAAGTTTTGAGCATTAAATCGTCCAATAAACGGGGTCCAAAGCTCTTCGCCATTGATCAGAAGATGCATTCCTTCAAAAGCTGAGTCTATGATTTTAGCCTTGTAGTCGGCCATATCTCTAAGCGAATAGCTCTTGATGGTGGCTTTGCAGTTTTGAACCATCACTTTTCCATTCGTGTCATCGGCATTTGTTAATGCAAATGATTTAGCCGGCAGATGG
>JAYVSA010000455.1:0-7649 GCA_043775765.1 Breznakibacter sp.
AATTGGAATTGGGAAGCAAGGCATTCGCCTTTCCGACGTTTGGCTTTCAACCCCGAGCTCCTCGTTAGAAGCCGACAGTCTGGTACTTCGATATAAAAGCACCGAAGATTTTAAAGATTTTTTTCAAAAAGTGCATCTCTCAGGAAGCTTTAAACACATCATCTTAGATCCTAAAGATGTTCACCTAATAACACCTGTATTGCCAGGGCTTCATGATGCAATTGCTCTTTCGGGCTCTATAGATGGTAAAGTGTCTAGCCTTAAAGGACGTGAAATAAAATTTCAATACGGTAAAAACACTGGCGTTGAGGCCAATTTTGATATCAATGGATTACCAAAACTTAATGAGACATTCCTGTTTCTCGATATCATAAACCTGCAAACAGACATGGATGATATTGAAAAGCTGTTTGGTAAAGACTCCATTACTCCACTAATTTTGCCTCCAAACTTAAAAAAACTCGGACTTATAAGTTATCACGGTAATTTTACTGGATTCTTTAATGATCTTGTTGCTTATGGGGTTTTCAGAACACAGATAGGCGAAATAACGACCGATATGGGCTTTAAACTCAAGGAAGATAATAGCATCTTCTATTCGGGGAATTTCAAAACACGCCGTTTCAACGTTGGAGAACTTATTGGGGAACGAGAGAATTTAAACAGAATAGCATTAAACTTATCTGTCAACGGAGGTTGGTCGCCTTCAGGGAACTATTTGGCCTACCTTGAGGGTAATATCGATTCAATATCTTATAACAACTATAAGTATCACCGATTGAACGTAAAAGGGATGTTTACACAACGTCAGTTCGATGGTGAGTTTGAGGTAGATGATCCGAATGGCTACTTGAACTTTAACGGTAGAGTCGATTTATCAACCACAATACCAACATTTAATTTTATTAGTGTAGCGCGTGATATTCGACTCGATATGCTGAATCTTGCGCCAACCTTAAAAAATAGTAATCTGTCGTTTAAGGTGGAATCGAACTTTGAGGGCGATAATTTGGATAACTTAAATGGTCAGGTTAAAGTAACAAATGCCATTTTGCTTTCCGATAGAGAGAATATTAAGGTTAATAGCTTTATTGTAAAATCTTTGGCCGAGGGTGAAAACAAAAAACTCGTTTGCAACTCCAATTTTTTGGATGGCGAAGTGGTGGGAAAATTCTATTTTGAGGACTTTTTGGCGCTTTTTAAAAAACAGGTCAACTTTTATCTTCCCTCTCTTTTTCCAGAAGTAGCAAAATTACCAGCAGGGAGAAATAGCAATTTTACCTTTAAGTTTAATGCCAAAAAGATTTCCCCATTTGTAAACGTATTTGCCCCAGAATACGGAGTTTCCGACACCATATTCTTCTACGGATCTGTTAATTCTGAGAAACGGGAATCTAATGCAACTCTCGAAATTGATCGGTTTTCGGCGCCGAAATTGGTGGTAGATAACTTATTTCTTCGTTTAAAAACAAATGGACAAAAGGCCATTCTTAATACCAAAACCCATCAGATTCGAATAGATAACGCTTTTACTTTCTCCAACTTATCAGTTAATAATCTAGCCATTAATGATACACTGTCCACAAATATCTTCTGGAATAATTGGGGCGATAAAATAAATAGCGGTGCAATTTACACAGCATCCTCCTTTAATACGCTGAATACAGGAGAGTTAGAAATGTATACAACACTTCTTCCATCTCAAATAACGTATGAGAACTCGGTGTGGAGTTTCACCAAATCGCTGGTGTCAATTCTTCCAACGGGTATTGTTGTAAACGGATTCTCGGCTAAAAATGATACACAAGAGTTACAAGTAGATGGCAATGTGTATAAAGCGGGAAGCGATGAACTCGATTTGAAATTTAAAAACATTAACCTAGAATATATTACGAATATCACAAACCTCACCAAAGCAACATTTGGTGGCATTATCAATGGTGATATTAAATTGCGGGAGCTCTTTTCAACGCCTTATTTTATTAGCAATTTGAATATAGACAACTTCTTGTTTAATAAAGAGTTGCATGGTAATTTTACACTCAATAGCCAGTGGAATACGGAAAAAAGCTCCATTGATGTAGTAGCACAAATAAAGAAAGATGGTTTTACGCAGCTAGACGGTAAAGGCTCTATTTATCCGAAAGAGAATAGGCTCGATATCGACTTCAAATTAGATAGCTTTAAACTGGGCTTCTTAGATTATTATTTAGGTAGTATTCTGCAACGCATACATGGTAGTGCCTCTGGAAAAATTAAAGTAGACGGACCACTTACTGCGCCTGGTCTTACTGGCAAAGTAAAGGCTAATAACGTTGAGGTAGATGTTGATTTGCTGAAAACGCACTACGTAGTGAGTGATTCGGCTTTTTTCACACCTCATGAAATGAAATTCATGAACATGACCGTAACCGACGAAAAGGGTAATAAAGGAAAGTTCTGGGGCTCTATTTATCATACTCTGTTTTGGGATTTTGGCTTTAACCTTCATGTATTGGGCAGAAATATGTATGTGCTTAATACGAAGAGTGAAGACAACTCCCTCTACTATGGAACAATCTATGCCAATGGCGGTTTGGATATCGAGGGAAACATGGATAATTTATTTTTAACCATAACGGGTAAGACGAACCCAGGCACTAAGTTTTATATTCCATTACAAGAGACCGACGAAGCAGAAGCCTCTAAATTTATCCGTTTTACAACCTCATCAAAAGATAAGAAGGTTGGTTCCGATGATTATCAGGTGAATGTTTCGGGTTTAAATTTAGAGTTGAATGCCGAAATTACTCCCGATGCCATCACGCAAATTATTTTTAACTCTAAGTCGGGCGATATTCTTGAAAGTAAAGGAAATGGCAACATTCAGGTGAAAATAGATAAAGATGGCAAGATTTCGTTTTATGGCAACTATGTTATTGCCGATGGAGACTACCTCTTTACGTTGCAGAATTTAATGAATAAGAGGTTCAAAATTAACGAAGGTGGTACGGTAAAATGGACTGGTGATCCGTATAATGCAATTATCAACATTAAGGCTACTTATAAGCTAAGAGCTTCATTGTCTGATTTGTATGGAACTACTGCTGATGCAACCTCCGTGGGTGGTTCAAGACGAATTCCTATTGATTGTAATTTGCTTTTAAGTGATAATTTGAAACAACCAACTGTTCGATTTGATATCGAAACCCCTTCGATGGAGAATCAAAACAAAAACCTCATTCGCGAGTATATCGCTACGGAAGAGGAGATGAATAAACAAGTGATATATTTGCTGGCATTAAACAGGTTTTATACGCCTCAATATATGCAAGTTGTTGACCAAAATTCATCTCGTTCAAATGAAAAGAGTGCATTGGTTACAACAAGTACCGAATTGCTTACCAGTCAGCTTAGTTTGTGGCTTTCGCAAATAAATAAAGACGTAGACGTAGGTGTTTCGTACCGTCCTGGAGATGAAATTACAAACCAAGAGATGGCTATTTCGCTGAGTACTCAGATGTTTAATAATAGAATAACTCTCAATGGTACAACAGGTTACTCAAAAGGTCAGACGTCAACATCTAGCTTGATTGGCGATTTTGATGTGGATGTAAAACTCAATAAAGCAGGCTCCCTTTCGTGGAAAGCCTACACCAAAACGAACGATAATTTAATTTACGATAACTCTCCTTCAACCCAAGGCACTGGTATAACCTATCGAGAAGAGTTCAATAATTTTAGTGATTTATTAAAGAAATATTGGGCTATTCTTTTTGGTAAACCTGAAGAGACCGAAGAAAAGGTAGAGTAATAGCCTCATTTTCGTGTAATAATCTGATACTTTAACCGTTTATATCATAAATAATTTACTTTTGTAAGATTCTAACTTCAAAAAAATAAGCAATGAGTTTGTTGGCAATTTTCGCTCAAGTTAATAGTGCTGTGGCAAATACCACCTTAACACACGCCGCACCTACAGAAACATCCATCTCTCTTTTCGATCTTTTCACTAAAGGAGGCGTGCTGATGTATCCAATTTCGTTGTTGGCAGTGGCCTCTTTTTATATCTTCTTTGATCGATATTTTGCGATTAGGAAGGCTGCAAAATATGAGAGCAACTTC
The DNA here is from genome assembly GCA_043775765.1 of Breznakibacter sp. GTDB lineage: Bacteria > Bacteroidota > Bacteroidia > Bacteroidales > Marinilabiliaceae > JAGPHP01. The sequence goes on from JAYVSA010000455.1 coordinate 4,105, forward strand.
ATGGATCGCATCAAAGATTACATACAAGATGGGAAAATTGATGCAGCTCTTAATCTTTGTAGAAGCGTAGACAGACCCGTTGCTCGTATGATTGAGAAGGGGATAAAACGTATTGGTAGACCAGTGAAAGAGATTGAAGATTCAATTGAGATAGTGGGCAAATTTGAGGTGTATAACCTCGAGAAGAATATGGTTATCTTAGGCATTATTGCAGGTATTGCTCCCATGTTTGGATTTATTGGTACCATTGCAGGTGTAATCAAAATTTTTTACAACATTTCGCTGGCCGATAACATCAGTATTGGTTTGATTGCGGGCGGATTGTATGAGAAAATGGTAACCAGTGCGGCCGGTTTGTTAGTAGGTATTATTGCCTATATTTTCTACCATTGGCTCAATGTGATGATTGAAAAAGTGGTTCACAAATTGGAGCTTAATGTAATGACGTTCATTGATTTGCTTCAAGAGCCAGCTTAATATCCATACAAATTCATACACTAAGTAATGAAATTAAGAGGAAAGAATAAGTTTAGTCCCGAGGTGAGCACCTCCTCCATGAGCGATATCATGTTCTTTTTGATGTTGTTCTTCCTTATCACCTCCACTTTAATTAGCCCGAGCGTGATTAAGTTAACGCTGCCATCATCGAAAAAGAACCAAACGGTTAGAAAAACCGAAGTTTCAGTTTCTATAACTAAAGAACTTGCTTACTTTGTCAACAATCAGGCCGTTACGCCAGAGACACTTGAGGCCGAGCTCGTTAAGCAGATAAAAGACCCAGCCAATACAACTGTTGTTGTACGATGCGACAGCTCGGTTCCCGTTCAGGAATTGGTGAATGTGTTGCAGGTTGGAAACAAATTGAATATTAAAATGATTTTGGCCACTAAGGCGCCAAGTGCTTAATTACTATGTATCTAGGACCACAACATCATATAAACACCACACTTCGTACCTCGGCAGTAGTCATTGGCTTTCTGCTGGTGCTTTTTTTGGTAAAAATTACAACTCCTAATCCGCCTTATCCCGACTTTTTGAATAACGAAGGTGGTGGTGGCAACGGTATTGGCTTAGAAGTTAATTTGGGAAGTGGACCCGATGGAATGGGCAATGATCAGCAGTTGGAGCCACTCAAAGTCGTTGCAAATTCACACCCAACAGTGGCTCAAGAGAGCGAGCAAGAGAAACTCTTAACCAATGAAGAGCCCGAAAGTGAAAAAATAGATAAAAGTAGTGACGAGAAAAAAGTAGTAAAACCTAAAAAAGTTGAAGTGAAAAAACCTGTGGTTAAGCAGGTTAAAACGGTTGAGAAGGTAGTAACAGTTGAAAAGGTGGTAGAAGCTCCCAAACCAATAATGGACTTAAAAACCGTGTTCAGTTCAAACAACAGTGGTGGAAACGAAGGCACTACGGGGAAACCTGGAGATCAGGGTAATCCGAATGGTGTGGTTGGTTCAAAACTCTACACGGGCAATGGTACTGGTAGCGGTGGCGGCACTGGCGGAGGAAGCGGAACGGGTCATGGAACAGGAATTGGATCGGGGATATCGCTTAGCTTAGCTGGTAGAACGGCAGAATTTTTACAAAAACCAGAATATAACATCAAAGAAGAAGGCGTGGTAGTGGTTGAAATTACGGTTGATAAAAATGGATATGTTACCAATGCCTCACCTATATTAAAAGGTACTACAACTCAGAATGCCTATTTGTGGCGGGTAGCCAAAGAAGCTGCTTTAAAAGCCAAGTTCAACAGCGACTCCAAAGCCGCAGTGTTTCAGAAAGGAACGATTCGTTACCATTTTGAGTTGAATTAAGAACCCTTCAATTATTTTAATATTTTTCATTGTTTAACTCAGAATACGCCATCTTTTTTTAAGGTGAGTTCGATGTAAGAATTGTTGTGTATCTGCTGCCTCATTTAGCAACTACAGCGTGGTTGTATATTTCTATAAAAACAAAAAGACCGAGAACTATTCTACACAACACAGTTTATTGAACATACCCATAAATTGCTCCTCTGAGCACCAATTTCCTTCTCAAAGGTTCGACATTGGTGCTTTTAGAAGCAATTTTTCTATCTAGGGCTCCAATGTCGGAGCTTTTGGGAGAAATGTTCCTATTCAGAGCTCCAATACCAGAGCTTTTAGGAGGAATGTTCCTATTTAAAGCTCCGATGTAGGAGCTTTGAACACCATTGTTGGAGGGGTAAAAACAAGCAATGCCTCTCGGGGTGGCATTATTCTTTATGTGGGCTCAATGTTTTTAGTTGTTTGCAATTAGTGGCGCTAGTAACCCTGTGTAACAACGGGTGAGGGATTGAAACGGAAATCCTTTTTGCCCTTATCGGATATTTAAGAAACTCGGGATGTTGTGGGCAAAAAGATTGGAGTGAAAAGCCCGACGGCTGTGGCGAGGTTTTACTTAATGGAAAATTGATAGAACGACGTTGACCAAGTGGAGGATGCCACTAGCCGGCACCCCCAGAAGAAAATTATAGCACTATTAACATTTTACTGGGCGGTAGCTCTTGACAGAGTTTTTGAGTTCGCAACCAGGGCATCCGGAACACTTGGATACTTTTTTACCTCTTAGGCTATTTACAACGCTGTAGAAGGTGTAAATAACGGCTGTGGCAACAATGAGTAAGGTGATTATGCTTTGTGTCATAAGGCTGATTGTTAGATAAATAAGCTGCCAATTTGGAAGGTGAGGAAGGCCACCACCCAGGCAATGCCCGTGGTGTAGAACATGCTAAAAACGGCCCACTTCCAGTTCGACTCTTTTTTGATGGCTGCAATAACGGCCACGCAAGGGAAGTAGATGAGAATGAACAACATAAAGCCAAAGGCTACCAGCTGAGAGAACACTTTTTGGCCTTTTAAAACGCCACTGGAGTGTTCTTGTTGTTGGAGCTTGGTGATGAGTGTTCCAGAGTTTTCGTCGGCCTGTAAATCGGCCTGATAGAGGATACCCATAGAGCTTACCACAATTTCTTTAGCGGCCAATCCGGTGATGATGCTGATGCCAATTTTCCAGTCGAAACCGAGAGGTTGAATGGCTGGTTCAATGAAATGTCCAATTTGTCCGATGTAAGATTTCTCTTGGTGTTCGGCTGCTTTTTGAATGTTAATGGCGGCTAATTGCGCTTCTCTAATGGAGTCGGGTATGGACGATATGGATTGTAGAGTGGCTATTTGCTCGTCGTAATTGGTAGCGAATTTTACCTCGCGTGGGTAGTAGCTGAGCGCCCAAATAAGGATGGAGGCGAGTAGAATCATGCTTCCCATTTTTTGGAGGTACTGACGGCCTTTGAACCACATGTGAACGCTGGTGTTGCGTAGGGTTGGTATGCGGTAGGGGGGCAACTCCATAACAAAGGGCACTTCTTGCTTTTTAAACACTGTTTTTTTGAGTACCAAGGCCACTAAAATGGCTATAACGATGCCAATGATGTAGATGGAGAAGAGTACTAAGCCTTGATTTTTAGGAAAAAAGGCCGAGATGATAAGCACGTAAACGGGTAGGCGGGCGCTGCATGACATGAA
>JAYVSA010000456.1:0-5615 GCA_043775765.1 Breznakibacter sp.
CCTTGGTTCTTACAAAGATTTTGTGCCTAATAGATATGAGTTTGGATATCAAATAGTTGCCCATGCGCGCAATAGGTATGGAAATGGCGTGTGGGAAAAAGCTGTCGATCGATCGGGTAGAAAGGGGTATAGTTTAAACCCGTTTCTTTACGGAATTCGTGAGGTTACAGGTTTGAATAAACGACATCTTTATCAAACCGTCATGGATTCACTTTCTCAGGTTTGGAGTGTAGAGCAATCTTTGTTATATGCTGATAATGAGAAATTTGTAGTTGACGACACGCTAACGTTTAAAAATTATCTTTATCCTCAACCACACGGGAACTCTGTCGTTGCTTTGGTTGAATCACCCGATTTTTTATCTCGTTTTGTACAGATAGACTCCTTGGGCGTTGAAAAGACTCTTTTCGAGGTTGGAAATAACGTGGATGAGCCGTTTCACTTGTTGAATAATAAATTGGTGTGGTCAGAGTATCAACCTAGTTTACGATACGAACATCGGAACTATTCGGTTGTAAAAGAGTATGACTTTAAAACTCATAAAACTATTACTTTAACTCATAAAACACGCTTTTCGGCACCAAGCATTAATCCCATTTTCCAAACTATTCTTTGTGTTGATAATGCCGATGATGGCTCGCAATCGTTGGTGATTTTAGATGGCAATACGGGCAATATTTTGAAACGATATTCGGTAGAGGCTAATGAAGAGATTATTTCACCTATTTGGATAGATAACGGCGAAAATATAGTGGCCATTTTGATAAATAATAGTGGCAAACGCCTTGCTATGTTCGATGTTCGGGCGAATGAATGGCATAATCTCATAGAGCCATCTTATACCAACATATCCAATCTATCAGCCGTCAATAACTCAATTATCTTTACCTCGCTCAATTCTAATCAGGATAATATTTTCTCCTTCAATCGTCAGTCGGGAAACATATCTCAGTTTACTCATTCTAAGTACGGTAGCACTTTTGGTACATTCACATCCAATAGTAATTTCTTATTTTCTGCTTATACGTCCAATGGTTATCGAATTGTGAAAACCGATTCCTTATCTCTTGGTTCATCTGTAACTCAGTTGGGCTTTTCGTCTGATGTTGCCACTGCACTTTCTCGTAACGAGATTCGCCAACCCCTTTTTACACCAAGTGATACACTTTATGAGGTGAAGAAATACTCTCGTTTTCATTTGCTAAATATTTACGGTTGGGGACCTTTTACACAAGATGGAGTCTCTGTATATCCTGGGTTTTCGCTGATGTCGCAAAATTTATTGGGCAATACTGTCATGGGTATTGGGTACAATGCTGACTCCAATTTTAGCAGTGAGAAATTCTATTTTAATATTGCTTATAGTGGTTGGTTTCCTAAGCTAAATTTAACAGTTAATTATGGCGATAGGGCAATAAAATATAATTATTGGAAGGCTTTAACGGTTGATGAATCTGAAGTGGCCAATGTGGTGGCCGACGATGTGCAAAGTATAACAACCATTAAACCAGGTGTTTCGCTTCCTTTTAATCTCTCTCGAGGTCTCTATTCGGCTTCTATAGAACCTTCGGCTTCACTTATTTATCAGAATTATGGTCAGATAAATGAACAACAGGGTTTTTATAGTCGAGATAGTCAGGGGAAATATTATTCAACATCGAGTATAGCAGTTACACAATCGGATTACGATTACATATCAGCCCGTTATGGTCTTTTTTCTTACATCATAAAACAAAGCTCTAGTAGAGATGTTTGGACAAGGCGTGGTGCAACATTGGAGGTCTATTATCAACAGTCGCCATGGAGTAACGTGAGCAGAGGTTCTCTTTTCTCGGTGAAGGGCGATCTCTATTTTCGTGGTTTTTTTAAGCACGATGCTTTTAGGTGTTCCGTAAGTTTTGAAGATAAAAATCCTGTTTATGATGGTGATAGTCGGGTTGCTTACTCAAATATTTTTTCTGTTTGCCGCGGCTTTGATAATATTTTGTCGGATCAGATTACAACATTTAAAACCGATTATCAAATTCCTATCCTTTGTCCTGATGCCGTGGTAAGTGGTGCTTTATATCTTAAACGCATTCGTCTCAATTTGTTTGCCGACTACTCATTTTATTCAAGGCTCAACATCACCACATCGGTTATTTCAAAATATGATGCCACCTCTGTTGGTTCAGATTTTTGGGCCGATGTACACTTTTTTCAATGGAGTGTTCCTTTTGCCGTAGGTTACCGAATTGGGTATAAGCCTGCTTCTGATGTGAATTTTTATCAATTCCTCTGGAGTGTGCATTTCTAAATTATGTTTAATGATTAATAATGAGTCGTTATGACTAATAATCTTGTCTTCAAAGAGTTGATGGATTCTGATTTTCCCGTTGTAAAAGAAATTTACGACTACTATATTATTAACACAACTGCTACGTGGCATACAGAGCCAATTACTATTGAGGAGTTGAGAAGTGGCATCTATGTTGGTCATCCAAGATATAAGAGCTACTTAATTGAGTCTGATAATCAGGTTGTTGGATACTGCTATTTTTCCGAATATAAGAAACGCCAAGCCTATTATCGATCATCAGAAGTAACCGTTTATTTAAAGCCTGAATTTACAAAAATGGGTTTTGGGTCGCTTATTCTCAATAGAATGAAGCAAGAAGCCTCTGCGGTAGGTATTCATACATTGGTTGGAGTTATTTCGGGAGATAATGTTGAGAGTATTCGTCTTTTTGAGAAGAATGGATATGAGAAATGTGCTCACCTTAAAAATTTAGGTGAAAAATTTGGCAAACTTCTCGATATTGTTTGTTATCAGATTGAATTTTAAGTTTTTATAACGACTAATGGTTTGTTGTTTTGCTTTGCCGTTAAATTGTTTGAAGCTGTCAGTGTAAAGGAGTAGCTCTCCTAGAAGTTTCCAAAAATGGGAGTTCTGTTAGCCTTATTGTGCTCAAAACTCTTTATTCTTGGATATTGTTCTTTGCAAGATAATTGCCGTTGAACTATTTTTTACTTTTGTGCGTTTATTACTAAAATTAGAAACGAAACCTTATATGGCATTTAACAGAGAATATGTTTGCAGACATTTGCAATATACTAAAGATGAGATAATTGATGTGATTAGGCATCAGAATATTGGTAGTTTTGAGGAGCTTCAAGACGCAACAGATATTGGTACTGTTTGCTCTACTTGCCGAGATGATGTGGAGACAATTTTATTTGATGAATTGAGGGCTAGAGTGGCAGAACAGCAGTAGTTTAACCTAGATTTTTGATTTTGTATAACGCTAGAAGTTGGATTCTATCCTCACTTCTGGCGTTTTGTATTATTGAATTATTATCTTTTGTGTTGCTGTTTCATCACTCAAATACATTTTTAAAATGTAAGTTCCTTTAGTTGGTTTATTAATTGAAATTTCGGTGTCACCAAGTTTTATAATTTCACCAATTTGAATTAAAGATCCATCAATTGAATAAACCGACCAGTTGAAAGGAACTGGCAAATCAATATTTGTTAATGTAAAATTACCATTGTTGATGGTTGGTGATATTTTTACATTGTTAAAGGGTTCTTGTGGAATGGTTGTTAATAAATTGAGAAGACGAACTACTATGGAATCTTTGGTGATGTTTAGTGTTTCGTTAATGGTGTTATAGCCCATTGAAACAATATTCAAAGAGTGACTGCCATCTGCTACACCATCATAAAATGCTTCGCCCGAGGCATTCGTTGTTACGCTATTACCATCCAATTTTACCGTAGACCCAATTGAAATATTGTTGGCATCTTTGGTTACAATGGTTACTTCACGACATGAGGTTATGTTTATATCGGTTGCTTTTGATGATTTTCGAGCTGGAGTTATGTAATTCGTTTGGATTGAATAATTGGTTGTAATACAGCTGCTTAGGTTGTCGGTGTACGTTGCTTTTTCAAACCCATTTAGGGTTGCAATAACGGTTCCTGCTCTAAGAATTTGATACTCTATGTTGCCAGTAGAATCGGGTGTAGCGGTATGAGAATCTGCTGTTGGAGTTTCTGGTAGATATGAAGCCGTATTGATATTTTTTATTTTAATATCATCTATTAAAAGGGCGTATTTATCGTTAGAAACACAATTAATAGCAAAGTATATTTTCTTTCCTGAATATGCCGATAAATCGTACGTAAAACTACTCCAAACGGCAGGAACTTCGATTGATGGTTCTGGGTGCAAAGTGATGAAACTTCCTACATCAGGTGTCGACTCCGAAATAAGAACACGCATCGTTTCAAGACCATATAGGTCTGTGGCCGATTTTGCAAAAAGCTCCAAATAGTCACCATTTATAATCGTTATTTGGGGTGATATTATCCAGTCGTTGTTTGGCGGACTGTAGGAAAATGGCGCTACAGCCATTTGTTTGCCAGAGTGCGGGGTGAAGTTGTTTGGCATTCCACCATAGGTGCAATCGAAAACGAGAAAAGAACAGGTGTCGATGTTGTTTGGATAATCAAATGAGCTATAACCGCCAGAAATGTCTTTGTCAAAATCTTTTAAAAGCCAAGCACCAATTTTTTTTGTGCCCCAAGGCGAATACGATTCAAATGATTCATCAATAACTGGATTCCAGCTTAAGTTAATAGCTTTATAGTTTCTTTGTGCACTGATATTTGTAGGGGTAATAGCCTCACTTTTAATTAATTCAATGGTTCTGTTAATGGATTGTGCTGCATCTACCTTGGTTATATTTTCCTCGTATCCAGGGGCAATTACATCAACGAGCTCCAAATTTCTGCTAGGTTTTTTACTGTTAAATTGAGCTACTCCACTTGCATTTGTTAAAGTTGTTTCTCCTAAAAATGTAACGCTTGCATTTGAAATTGGTAGTACCCCGTTGGTTATAGTAATTGTATGGTTAATAGGTATTAACGCTGCTATTTGATTCACTTCAACTGAGTCTATCGCAATTCCATAACCATTATAACTGCTGTTTTCAAATGCAATTTGAAAAGGTTCGTTTATGTTTGGAAGATCGAAATCTTGGTAAGTCCAGTTCGGGAGATTCTCTTTTATGGTGGCAATAGTAGTCCAGTTTGCAGCAAGCATTGGTTTAATTAAGATTTGAAGCGTGTCTTGATCTATTTTGTAAGCTGCCTGACTGAGTTTGAACGATAATCGGTATGGAAAACCATTCTCAGGAATAAAAGTCTTAGAAATCAATTTCGATTTAGAGCTCCCAGCATCTTGCTGGCAAATGGCTGCAACAGTCGTATCGGGTAGTGTTATTTTTACCGGACTTGGTCTATCATAATAACCGCCATTTTTGGCAGTCCATTGGGTATTTGCTCCACTAACCCACTCTTTCTTCCATAGGTTTAAGTTGTTCTTTATTGGCTCAAGCCATGGAATCAAGACCGTATCTGCGGTTGTTGTGTGCGACGTAAGCGCTTCTGAATAGTTAGTTGAATTATTGCTCCATATTTTGTAGTAATAAGTTGTATTCGGATTTAAAAGTGTATTACTCATTGAGGTCGATGAGCCCGAATAGAGAACATTACCGCCACCAGGTATGGGGTCGGAAGTGCTATAAGTAGTGCCATTTGTTGGATTACCAATGGTTGCACTTGTAGATAC
>JAYVSA010000457.1:0-11132 GCA_043775765.1 Breznakibacter sp.
ACCTTTGTATTTATTGTTTCTGTAGGCATTATGATTGTTGGATTTTTATTTAATTGGATATTTTAAACTCAAAACGAACTTATGGAAACAAACGAAACACCAAAAGGATGTCTTTGCAGTAGTGCCGAATACGTGGTAATTGCCTGTTCGGGCGCTTGCGATTTAGGCGAAGTAACAGACCTTGTAGCTCGTAAATTGCGAGATAACAAAATCCGCAAAATGAACTGTCTCGCTGCTGTTGGAGCTGGTATTAAGCCAACTATTGAAATGTTTAAAGAGGCTAATTTATTGCTATTAGATGGTTGTTCTATTGATTGTGGCAAGAAGATATTAGATAATGCGGGTGTTACCAATTATAAGTATTTACGAATGACCGACCTTGGCTATGTAAAAGGAAAAACACCTGTAACACAAGATATCGTCAATACAGTTTACGAGAAAATAGCTGTTGATTTTTAGTTTATTATCTACCGAAATGTAAAAGTTAACATTAAATTAATAATCAAACTATCAAATATTTAATATTATGTCGTATTTTTGCGACATAATATTAAATTAAAACTACAAAGATGAAAGTGTTAATACTCTGTACAGGAAATAGTTGTCGTAGCCAAATGGCTCATGGTTTTTTACAATCATTTGACAAGAACATTACTGTTTGTTCGGCAGGAACTGAGGCTTCGGGCAAACTAAACCAAAAAGCTGTTGCAGCCATGAAAGAGGCTGGAATAGACATCAGCGGTCATACTTCCGACTCAGTTACCAAATATCTAGGCGAAGAGTGGGATTTCGTTATTACCGTGTGTGGTGGCGCTAATGAATCTTGTCCTGCGTTTATTGGAAAAGTAAAAACTCGCTTACATATTGGGTTCGACGACCCAAGTCATGCCGTTGGAACTGATGAGTTTATTTGGAGCGAATTTATCAGGGTTAGAGATGAGATAAAAGCAGGATTTTATAAATTCTACATCGAGAATATTAAAAACAACTAATATGCCATCTCAAAAACGTTTAAAATTCATAGACCGTTACTTAACCCTTTGGATATTTCTAGCCATGTTTCTTGGCGTTTTTGCAGGTTGGTTGAGTCCGAGTGTTGCCGAATTTTGGAATAGCATGTCATCGGGTACCACCAATATACCTATTGCCATTGGCTTAATAGTGATGATGTACCCACCATTGGCAAAAGTGAAATATGAAGAGTTGGGCGAAGTGTTTCGCAACACTAAAATATTAACACTTTCCTTGGTTCAAAACTGGATTATTGGTCCCGTGTTGATGTTTACGCTAGCAGTCTTGTTATTCAAATTCTTTCCAGGTGAGAATAATTCTAATTTGCCGTATGTATATGGTATTATAATGATTGGTTTAGCTCGTTGTATTGCCATGGTAATTGTTTGGAACGATTTAGCCAAAGGAGATACCCAATATGCAGCTGGATTAGTAGCTTTTAACAGCGTTTTTCAGGTGTTATTCTTTTCCGTATACGCCTATTTCTTTATAGCCATTGCTCCTGCATGGTTTAATATTCCAACAAGCGATGCGGTTTCAAAAATAACCATTGGGCAAATTGCTGAAAGTGTATTTATTTATCTGGGGATTCCATTTATAGCGGGGTTTGTAACACGCTACACACTTATTCGAATCAAGAGTAAAGAGTGGTATCATACCAAGTTTGTGCCCAAAATTAGTCCGCTAACACTAATAGCTTTGCTTTTTACAATTGTAGTAATGTTCTCGTTAAAAGGGGAGTACATTGTAAAAATCCCTTTAGATGTTGTGTTAATCGCCGTTCCATTGCTTATCTATTTTGTTATTATGTTTGTGGGGTCATTTTGGATGAGCAAGAGAGCCAATGCAACATACGAACAAGCCACTACATTGTCATTCACTGCAGCCAGTAATAATTTTGAACTAGCAATTGCTGTTGCTATAGCCGTTTTCGGTATCAATTCGGGTGAAGCTTTTGCGGCAGTAATTGGGCCATTAGTAGAAGTACCTGTAATGATAGGATTAGTAAATGTTGCTTTCTGGTTTAAAAAGAGATTTTAAAGTGTGAGTGCGTAAGAAAAAACGCCGAAGCAAAAAATAAGTAAACGGAACTAAATAATGTCGCATAACTTTTAGCCTTACATTAGGTAAAGTCCCTCTCTCTTGGAGAGGGATTTAGTGAGAGGTTGGATATTTTAATATGACATTATTTCTTTCCTGCTACTTAAATCTCCGAAGCAAGAATATAAACCGCCAAAGCAAAAATGTAAATTGCCGGAGCGAGAATGTAAACCGCCAAAGCAAAAATGTAAACCGCCAAAGCAAGAATGTAAAACGCCGAAGCAAAAAAATAAATCTCCGAAGCGAGAAAATAAAACCCCTAAGCAAGAAAGTAAATCGCCGAAGCAAGAATGTAAAATGCCCAAGCAAGAAAATATACCTCCGAAGCCCTCTATTTCAATCAACTACCCACCAAAATCATCGTACATTACCATTTCATCGGGCACGCCCAAATTGTATAGCAACTTGGTAACCGCTTCATTCATCATTGGGGGGCCACAAAGATAGTATTCGATATCTTCAGGCTCTTCGTGGCAAGTTAAATACTGGTCGGAAATAACGTTATGAATAAAGCCTGTGGCACCACTCCAATGATCTTCGGGTAGAGGTTCGCTTAAGGCAATGGTAAATTTAAAGTTCGGGAATGCCTTTTCGATGGCCTTAAAATCATCTTCATAAAAAATCTCTTTCTTTGAGCGAGCACCATACCAAAACGACACCTGGCGTCCCGTTTTTAAGGTGTGGAAAAGATGAAAGATATGCGATCGCATAGGCGCCATTCCAGCGCCACCACCTATAAACATCATCTCACGATTGGTATCCTTTAGGAAAAACTCTCCGTAAGGGCCCGAGATTAGGACTTTATCGCCAGGTTTTCTCGAGAAGATGTAACTCGAACAGATGCCTGGATTAATATTCTTAAACGCCCTCGTCTCCCTATTCCAAGGTGGCGTGGCAATGCGAATATTAAGCATTATTATATTATCCTCTGCAGGGTGATTGGCCATGGAATAGGCTCTAAAAGTGGGTTCGGAATTTGTCATCTTTAAACCAAAAATGCCCATTCGCTCCCACTCCTCACGGTACAAAGCCCCTACTTCTATGGTGTTAAAATCGACACTCGTTTCGGGAACATCAATTTGTATGTATCCGCCCGATTTAAAGTCGAGTCTTTCACCATTGGGTAGTTTTACTACAAACTCTTTAATGAATGTGGCCACATTGTTATTAGAAATCACTTCGCACTCCCATTTTTTTATTCCTAAAATGTGGTGTGGTATTTTCATAAACACATCTTCCCGTACTTTCACCTGACAAGCTAAACGCCAATGTTCTGAAAGCTCTTTTCGGGTAAAGAAGCCCGTTTCGGTGGGCAAAACTGTGCCTGCCCCTTCGGTTACCTCACATCGGCACATGCCACAAGTTGCGCCACCACCGCATGCCGATGGAAGAAAGATTTTATGGCTGCTCAAAACCGTTAGGAGGGAACTACCAGCCTCGGTTTCCACCAAGCGCTCACCATCATTCACCGAAACGGTTAAAAGACCTTCGGGTGTAAGTTTTTGCTTGGTATAGAGTAGGCCAGCCACCAATAGGAGTGTTACCAATAAGAACACCGCAACACTTAACAAAATGGTGGTCGATAACGCTACGTCAAGTAATATCATTGTTTGGAAATTTGGAAGTTCTACAATTTAATGCCCATAAAACTCATAAAGGCAATACCCATTAAGCCTGTGATAATGAAGGTAATACCTATGCCTCTTAGCGGTGCAGGGATATTGGAATATTTCAATTTTTCGCGGATGGCCGCCATGCCTACAATAGCAATCATCCACCCCAAGCCCGACCCCAAACCAAAAACAGTTACCTCGGCAATGTTTGAATAATTGCGTTCTTGCATAAAAAGCGAACCGCCCAGTATAGCACAGTTTACTGCAATTAGCGGTAAGAAAATACCCAGTGAGTTATAGAGCGATGGTGCAAATTTCTCAACAATCATCTCCACCAATTGAGTCATGGAGGCAATAACGGCAATAAACATGATAAAGCTCAAAAAACTTAGATCTACGGTGGCATAACTTTCGCCCAACCAACTTAATGAACCCTCTTTTAACAAATATTTCTCTAGCAAATAGTTTACTGGCACGGTTATAACCTGTACAAATACCACTGCGATGCCGAGTCCGATGGAAGTTTTTACTGTTTTAGAAACCGCAATAAACGAACACATCCCCAGAAAATAGGCAAACACCATATTTTCAATAAAAATGGACTTTATAAAGATGTTAAATAGATTCTCCATAACGCAGTTGTTGTAATTTATGATTCTATAAGCTCTTTATTACGAGCACGTTGTATCCAAATAATAATGCCTAAAACTATAAGTGCCATTGGTGGTAAAATCATTAGCCCATTATTTTCGTAACCCATATCGTATATAAATTGAGGAATGATTTGAACGGCACCAATTCCGGGAAATGTTAAAGTGCCAGCACCCAGTATTTCACGCACCACCGCTACAATTATAAGAATAAAGGCATATCCCAAACCATTACCAACACCATCTAAAACCGCTGGCCACGGCTTATTGGCTAATGCAAATGCCTCCAAGCGACCCATCAGAATGCAGTTTGTTATGATGAGTCCTACAAAAACAGAGAGTTGCTTACTAACCTGATAGGCGTATGCTTTTAGAATTTGATCGACCACAATAACCAAAGCGGCCACAACTACTAGCTGAACAATGATTCTGATGCGCGAGGGGATGGTATTACGCAGCAACGAGATGATGAGATTTGAAAATACCAATACCGCTGTTACCGAAACGCCCATTACCAAGGCGGGCTCTAGCTTAGCCGTAACAGCCAACGATGAACATATGCCTAAAACAAGCACCGTTACAGGGTTTTTTATATTAATAGGGCCCGTAATTAGCTTTAAATTACTGGCCGAAAACAGTTTGTCTTTATCGCTCATTGGTAAAATTTTATTGCTTTAAAAATGATTCGTATCCTTCTAACCCAATGAGAAGCATTGTTTCCACTCCTTTTGAGGTGATGGTTCCTCCCGATATGGCATCTACCTCATGATCGGTGCCTTTATTGGTGCCTGCCTTTTGTACTTTTATGGATACAAATTGCTTATCGGTATCGAACAGATGTTTGCCCTGAAAGGGTTTCTGAAAGGCCTCTTTGTCTATCTCGGCCCCTAAACCTGGGGTTTCTCCTTTATGACTAAAGACTGCGCCAAATACGCTGTTTTTATCGGCATCTACCGAAACATATCCCCATATTGGCCCCCACAAACCTTTACCTTGAACAGCAAGAACATATTTGAGCGAACCATCTTTAATTTTGCATTCAAAAACAGGATAGTGGCGCAACTCTTTACTTTTTAAATTCTCTTTGGCCAAATCAACGTCGAACGCCTTTCCAATTTGCTTCACGCCAGCACTATTTATGATGTAGCAATTATTGCCAATAGCGCGTGCATATTCACTCTCCACGTTGCTGGCATCGCACACAATATGCACCGATTTGAGTATTTCAATCTTTTTGGCTATTTCAATATTCTTGGCTTGAATAGGCTTCAGTACCTCTGCAACGTAGGCTAAAAGTACGGCCACAACTATCACCATTACAGATGAATAGAGGATGGTGTATAGGTTACTTTGTTTGTCCATTATTCGTTGTGTTGATGTTGATGCTTTGATGGTGAACGGCTGTTCTCAAACGTTTTTGTCGCATGTTGATATTGCCTTGAATCACAAAATAATCTATTAGCGGTGCAAAAGTATTCATGAGTAAGATGGATAGCATCATACCTTCGGGATAGGCTGGGTTAATGACCCGAATGAGAATGGCAAAAACACCTATTAAGAAACCGTAAATCCATTTGCCCCGTTCTGTGCGAGCACCCGAGACAGGGTCGGTAGCCATAAATACGGCACCAAAGGCAAATCCACCCAAGCACAAGTGGTGAATGGCCGAGAGTTGCATGAGCGGTGTATGACCCATGAGATTAAAAACCCACGCCATAAGAAATCCACCCGCAAAAGTAGAAGCCATTATTTTCCAACTGGCCACGCCCGTATAGATGAGTAGAAAGGCGCCTATTAGAATAGCAAAAGTTGATGTTTCGCCAATAGAACCTGGAATAACTCCCCAAAAACTATCGGCAAAAGAGAACTTGGTAATATTGCCCGAAGCAGCCAAACCTAAAGGTGTTGCTCCCGAAAAGCCATCGACAACACCCTCACCTTTTAGTAAGCCCGAGACCCAAACATAGTCGCCCGACATTTTAGAAGGATAGGCAAAAAAGAGAAAGGCGCGAGCTAATAGGGCAGGATTCCAAATGTTCATTCCCGTTCCGCCAAATATCTCTTTGCCAATAATAACGGCAAATGCAGTTGCAACTGCCACCATCCAAAGAGGAATATTGGCCGGTAAAATAAGCGGAATGAGTAAACCCGTTACCAAAAAGCCTTCATTAACCTCGTGTCCACGCCATTGAGCCACAGCAAACTCAATGCTTAAACCCACCACATAAGCCACCACCACAATGGGCAACACTTTTAGTAAGCCGTGAGTTATAATCTGCCCAAAAGATGCCTGCACCCCCAGAGAAAGGAAGTGATAGTAACCCGTATTCCAAATACCAAAGGCAAAGGCGGGCAATAAGGCCAAAACCATAATTACCATGGTTCGTTTCATGTCGTTGGCATCGTGAATATGAACGCCACTCTTGGAGGTGGATTTTGGCACAAAGAGAAAAGTCTCAAAGGCCTCAAAAGTAGAGTGAAGGGACTGAAACCTCCCGCCCATACTAAAATGTGGCTTTGCCCGATCTAATAGATTTCGTAATGCTTTCAAGATATATTGTTTTGAATACTATTTTGAATCTTTCTTCTATTTTTCTACCCCAACTCCTTCATCATCAAGCCTAAACCACTTCGAACAATCTTCTGTAATTCAAGCTTCGAAACATCTATAAATTCACAAAGCGCAAAATCTTCTTCCACCACCTCATAAATTCCAAGTTGCTCCATGGCATCAATATCTTTTGCCAAGATGGCTTTGATAAGCTGTTCGGGTAAAATATTGAGCGGAAAAACTTTGTCGTATTCGCCCGATAGAACAATGGCACGTTTACTGCCATTCAAATTGGCAGAAAGGGCATACTCACGCTTGCTCATCATCCAAGAAAAAAAAGTTCTCGAAATGCTAAACTTCTTGTAATTGAGTTTTGCCCAACCTAAAAACGTTGCCTCATCGCCTTCGGGAATAACGGTTATTTGGTTGTCGGAATAGCCCAAATAGCCACCCGGCTCAATTTGAGTTCCAGTGAGCACATTACCGCTGATGTAACGCAAATGGGCAACGTCCACTTTATTCTCAACATACGGATGAATACAAGCCCCAATATGCGTGTGAATGTAACAAGGTTTTTTGTAGGATGATCCTGTTATGGCAATGGTTCGCGAGGAGTCGAAAACACCCTCGAGCAAAGATTTTCCTATTGAGACCAAATCTTGTAATTGAATGGTCCAAACAACTTCGCCCTTATTGATTGGCTTTATGAAATTAATCTGTGTTCCAACATTGCCTGCGGGATGTGGCCCAGAGAAGTGTTTTATTCTAACACCTTTTAGCGAGTTTAATACTTTTGATGCTGTGCGGTCGGAGATTCCCAAATAGATTTTACCGGGCGTTAACTTCGATAATGCATCTATTGCCGCTTGCAAATAAACAGCTTTTCCTGATATAACAACATCGGAATTGGGAGCTAAAGGAGCTGAATTATAACCCGAGATGAAAATATCACGAGGCGTAACCGATTGATTTGCAATAATATTATAAGGCCGTTGTTTTATAAAACTCCAAGCACCAACGGTTAATAATTTATCTTTTATCTCATCCGATGAGGCTGTTTTTATTTCAAGTGGATGAAAAAATTCGGATTCGAATTTTCCATCCGACTCTATTATCACCTCTAATATCAACCTACGATCACCCCGAGTAATGGCTTTTACAACCCCCGAAACGGGAGATACAATTGTTATTTCGGGTCTATTTTTATCGAAAAATAAAGGAGTACCAATTTTTACAGAATCGTTCTCTTTTACAACTATTTTCGGAACTAATTCTTGAAAATCGATTGGTTTTATGGCATAGAATTTGGGTTCTGGCATCAACGGAAAAACCTCATCGGCCTTGCCTAAAAGATTTATATCTAATCCTTTTTTTACTTTAATTACTTCCATCATATCGATATATTTGCAACAAAAAAGTACATTGCGTGCTATCAGAATTTTACAAATATTTTTGGCTACACAAGTTAGCCATTTTTCAATAATTACCACCATTTCGTCCGTTAACAATAGAATATAGGCCATGATTTTCAAATTTAAGACACAAATAAACAGGCTTTGTCAACTGAAAGTTTGGATCATTACGCTTCTGCTATGCCTATTTTTTGAGCACGTTACGAGTGGTCAATATTCAAACTCGGTTTTCTCGTCCGATATCAAAACGGTGCGACTTCATAAACTCGGCTGGGAAACATCGACCCCCGTACTAAAACTAGGCACGGCCGACCAGCTTCTTTTTTCGTTCGATGACTTATCGGGTAACTCCGAGACTTATAACTACGCCATCATCCATTGCACTCCCGATTGGGAAGAGACGGGTTTGAACACAACCGAATACGTTGACGGCTTTCCAACCAATCAACTTCTCAATTACAAATATTCTTACAGCGCAACCTACCGCTATGTTCACTACGAACTACAACTTCCAAACAGCGATATCTCTTTTAAATTATCGGGTAACTACATCATTAAAGTTACCAAGGCGGGCGACGATAAACCCATCATAACACGTCGATTTTATGTGGTTGACAACCGCGTTACAATTTCTCCAACGGTTAAATTATCGCATAATCCAAATTTAATAGACACCCATCAGGAGGTTAATTTTTCTATCTTCTACCCAGATCTTAAAATAGATAATCCGAGAGAGGATATTAAAGTGGTGGTGCAACAAAACGGACGGGAAGATAATAAAGTTACCAACTTGTTACCGCAATTTATTCGCCCCAACGAACTCGTTTACGACTACACCACCGAATCGTCGTTTGAGGCAACGAATGAGTTTCGATGGCTCGATATTAGAACCTTTAAATATTTGAGCGAGCGCACGATAAAGATCGATTATTTCGACCCCTTTTATCATGTTACAATAACCCCCGATTTTACGCGTGATTACAGCTCCTATTTCCTGCGAGAGGACTTTGAAGGTCAATATGTTATAATGGTAAAAGACAGAAAAGATCCTGCTTTAGAAGCCGATTATGCTTTTGTGCATCTTACCGTTCCCCTTGATGCGCCTTTTGTAAAGAGCACCAGTCTGCACGCTATTGGAGAAGGTTTTGGGTGGATGCCAACCCCTGAAAATGCCTTTCAATACAACTTTGGCAACCACTGTTATGAGCTATCAGTGTTATTAAAACAGGGTGTATACGACTACGTGCTAGGAGTAAAGGAAGAGGATAGTAAAGTGATTGATTTTAAGCGTTTTGAAGGAAACTACAGGATGACGGAAAACAACTACACCATTTTTGTCTATTTAAAAGGAATTTCAGACAATTACTCTCAGCTTATAGGTGTTGAAATTGCACACTCATTTAGAAATGGAAACAACCTTTAATTTAATTTGTTCTCTCTGATAAAAGGAGTATTTTTGCACAAAAGCTCTATGTTGAAACAGATAAATCTTAGTGAAATTGATATTACGGAGGTGCCTTTTAAAGCACCCTCTTTTATTATGCGTTGCACAAAACGATTGATGAATTTTGTTTGGCGCAATACCGCTTTTATTCGCACGTGGCTTAAACCCTATTACCTGAAGTTAAAACCACATCTTAGAACCCGCTACGCTTATGCCGTCTATTTTTTTCTCGTGTGGGCTACCTTCATCGACCAATACACCATTATTCAACGCATATCGTTATATTTTAAACTCAATAAACTAGAGAAGAAGATTGAGTTAAAGAAAGCGGAGGTTGAATTGAATCGAAAACAGATATACGAGCTTAAAACAAATGCTACTACCCTCGAAAAATTTGCTCGTGAACACTATTTAATGCACCGCCCTGGCGAGGTGGTTTTTGTTGTTGAGAAATAAAAAAACGAACGTATGAATCGCGAACAAATACTTAACACTGCCTACCTTGGAGGTATGGTTATTACACTTATTGCAACGGCCATTGGGGTTCTTACTTTTCCTGAGGCAAACGTGGCCAAATATCTACTCATACTTGGGGTATTGCCTATTGTTGCCGTGCGTGGAATTAATCAATTTAACTCATCGGAAACCAATTCGCGCATTCCTCTAATTCTATTTGTGAGTAGTTTGATGTTGATAGGTGCCGTTATTGCTCTCTTCTTGCAACGCAACTACTGGGTTTTATTGGTCTTTATATCGGCCATGATTGATCTTTATGCAAGCTTTAGAACGCCTAAGCATTAACCCAAACGCCCTTTTGTCTACACTATTTCGTCTATTTTATTTCAAATACCTTACCCAAACTCTTGGCTTGCGACGATTTTAATAAAAAGTCTTTTGCAGGTGAGAGAAAGTAAACCGCCTCTTTGCGCTTATGCAATTGGTCTATAAACTCCTTAATATTAACATTGGATAGGTTTATAATAGAAGAGGCACAACGCTTACGGGAAGTAATCTCCGAGATAAAAGTTGCATTGGGGAAAAGAGTCTTTAATTGAGCATCTACGGCAGCATCTCCTCCTTCTATATTTATTCTTGAACGGTTAGGGAGTACATCTTTTTTGAAATAAAAGCGCTTAAACGGCAACGAGAGAAACGACTTCAAAAGCGCCAAGCGCGACACCAAATAGAGCGCTGGGCGAAAGCCAAAGAAGAAGACTTTGTTGTGCGCAAAGTACTGATTGGCAAATCGTTGCATAGCACCGTAAAACACCTTAATGTAAAACCCATTCTTATTGGTAGCCTCACCTTTGAAGTGAATAATGGTAACTTCTGGAAAATAGTAATTCAAAT
>JAYVSA010000458.1:0-6398 GCA_043775765.1 Breznakibacter sp.
CTTTGAATTAACATGGAGCTGTTACAAAGGTGGTGAAAAACCATGTGGCGTATGCGATAGTTGTTTGTTAAGAGCAAAGGCATTTGCTGAGGCTGGTTGTATAGATGGTTCACTCTAATACTATGCAAGCAAAATTAACCTTGTCGGAGGGTGGAGTGTTTCCAATTACTCACAATCAAGATGGTCAACTAATAACTCATTTGCCCAATACAGGCTTGGTTACAGCAGGTACCATTCAGGGCGAAGGAAAGCTTGCAGGCACATCTACACTTTTTATACGCTTAGCAACCTGTAATTTGCGTTGTGTTTGGCAAACCATAACGGGTGATATCTCTCCATGTGATACGCCGTATGCCTCTTTTCAAATTGATAATCCCATAACCTACACGGTAGCAGAAATTATTTCAATTCTGAGTCATAATTTAGGTATCATCCACCATATTGTTATTTCGGGAGGTGAGCCATTTTTGCAAGCCCAAGAGTTAGCAGAACTTTGCAAGGCTATTAAAACCGAGTTTAATGTCCATCTCACTATTGAAACCAATGGCACCATTATGTCGGCAGAGGTTTTGCAATATATTGATTTGATCAGTGTATCGCCCAAGCTGAGCAGTTCAAACCCAACACCTGAAAAGTTATCTGTTTTAAACATCGAATCTAAAGGCGCATTTAAACTTCATTCACGAACGCGCATAAATATTGAGGTTCTCTCGCAGTTAATTATGTTTAGTGTAACCAACGGTAAAGATATTCAATTCAAGTTCGTGGTTTCATCGGTAGAGGATGAGGTGGAGATAAAAGAACTTTTGGCAGAGTTACCTAAACTTCACTTGTCGGATATTTTATTGATGCCTTTGGGTGGCAATAGTCGTCAGATGGATGAGGTGCGCAAATTGACTTTGGAGATGGTGGTTCGGAACGGGTGGCGTTTTTCTCCCCGATTGCATATCGATATTTTTGGTTCAAAAGAAGGTGTTTAAATGGATATAAAGAAGAATGAAGATTTAGCCGAGGCTAGATTATTGGGTAAGAATATTGCATTTCCCCAGAGTTACGATGCCACTATTTTGGTGGCTGTACCGCGACAAATAAATCGGATTCAATACCATTTAGACTCATCTGCTTTGCCATTTGTAGGGTATGATGTTTGGCATGGTTATGAATTGAGTTTCTTAACCGAAAACGGTTTGCCCGTGAATGGTGTTTTAAAGATGGTTTATTCGTCAAATACTCCGAATATAGTAGAAAGTAAATCCTTTAAACTCTATCTAAACTCGCTTAATAATAGTAGATTTGGACGCAATTCTGATGAGGCAAAAGAGCTGATAAAGAATTTAATAGAGAAAGATTTATCGCTCATTGTGGAAGGGTTGGTAAGCTGTTCTATATTTGAGAATAAGCGTGAAATAGTGCCTTTTGATTTTGATGATTATAAGGTTTTAGAAGAAGTTATTGATGTTGATAATGAGGAGTTTATAGACTTTAAGGAGTCGCCATCTCACTTAATGTTTTCACTTTCAGAGAGTCGTTCTATTAAGATAAGTTCAAATATTTTGAGGAGTAATTGTAAAATTACTGAACAACCCGACTGGGGAACTGTTTTCATAACCATAGAAGCTGAGCACGGGATTGATTTGATGGGATTGCTCAAATATTTGGTTTCATTTAGAAACGAGAACCATTTTCACGAAGAGATTTGTGAGATGATTTACAAGCGGTTATTAGACGCCTTTAAACCATCGGAATTGTCGGTTACATGTCTTTATACCCGCCGAGGTGGAATAGATATTTGTCCAACGAGAGCTAGCGCTAAAGAGTTGTTGCCTAGTAACTTAATAAATAATATTTGTTTAACAGAGAAACTTTTACGTCAATAAATTAAAGGTATGATATCATTTTTTAAGAGGAGAATAAATAAACGTAAGTATCATTCAATGAATGAGTTTCTGTTTTATGGACGTTTGTTTTTAGGGATGATGTTACTTTTTACCTTGGGGCGAATTGTATTTTACATCTTTAACGCTTCGCTTTTTTCTTCAATGAGTTTTAGTGGTTTTTTAACCATTTTATGGGGTGGGGTGATGTTTGATTTAAGCGCATTGCTTTACATGAATATCCCGCTCTTTTTCTTTGGAATATTGCCCTGGCCATATAAATTTACCTATCCGTACCAAACGGTTTTAAAATACATATTCCTTATTGTTAATGGTTTAGGTTTGCTTTTTAATGGTGTTGATATCATCTATTACCGTTTTATTTTAAAGCGAACAACCATGTCGGTATTCTCAATAATTGAAAATGAGAATAACCTTTTTAAACTCTTCTTACAGTTTGTTTACGACTTTTGGTTTGTTGCCCTATTTATTGTCTTTACGTGGTGGTTAATGGCAAAGCTTTATGGTAAAATTACGCCTAAAGCCACAGCCTTTAGAAAAAGCTGGATGTATTATGCCACTGGTATTGGTGTGTTTTTGGTAACCGCAGTTTTAGCCATTGGCGGTATGAGAGGTGGTTTTGCACACAGTACCCGACCTATAACACTCAGCAATGCGGGTGATTTTGTTGAGTCGCCCGACCAAGCCGCAATTGTATTAAACACGCCATTTTGTTTGATTAGAACAGTTAATGTAACCTCTTTTACGCACTACGACTTTTTTAAAGATAAGAACGAACTCGATAAAGTTTTTACCCCAATAACGACATAATCGCATCCCGATTCGGTAAAGATGAATAAGAAAAATGTGGTGATTATTATTCTTGAGAGTTATAGTCGTGAGTTTTTTGGCTCGCTCAATAAGGATATTAAAGGGGGACAGTATAAGGGTTTTACACCATTTTTAGATTCATTAATAGGGGAGAGCTTAGTATTCCCAAAATCATTTGCAAACGGCAGAAAGTCGATAGATGCCATGCCATCTATTATTGCCTCCATTCCTTCGCTGGTGTATCCGTATGTGATATCGGAAAACTCAACGAATAAGATTAATAGTTTGGCCACCATTTTGAAGAAAGAGGGTTATACAACATCGTTTTTTCACGGTGCGCCCAATGGCTCTATGGGATTTTCGGCCTTTGCCAAAACGGCTGGAGTGGAGAAGTATTATGGTAAGAATGAGTTTGGTAACGATGCTTTTTTTGATGGTATGTGGGGTATTTGGGATGAGGAGTTCTTTCAATTCTACGCCCAAGAACTTAACCAAATGAAAGAGCCATTTTACAGTAGTATATTTTCTGTTTCATCGCATCACCCGTTTGTGGTACCAGAACGCTACGAGGGTAAGTTTCCAGAGGGCGATTTGCCTGTTTGTAAGGTTATTGGTTATACGGATTTTGCTTTGCGTCGTTACTTCGATACTGTTAAAACGATGCCTTGGTACAAGAATACCATATTTGTTATAACGGCCGACCACAGCACCTTGCCTCTGTTTGAAGACTATTCAACAACGGCCAATTCGTTTGCTATTCCGCTAATATTCTTTACCCCCGATAGTTCAATGCGAGGCGTTAATTACAAAACGGCTTCGCAAATAGACATTATGCCAACGCTTTTGGATAAGATGCACTATAAAGGAACTTTTTCGGCTTTTGGAAAATCGCTTTTAGATACGACTAATACAGGTTCTTCAATGACTTATATTAACGAAGATTACCAACTGATACGCAACGACACGTCGGTATTGTTTGATGGTAAAAAGTGTGTTGGAGCCTATGATTTGGCTCACGATAAGTTTGAAAAAAACAACTTGGTAGGAAAGGTTAATTTAAATAGCTACGAGACTTATATAAAGGCTTTTATGCAACAGTATAACAATAGAATGCTGGAAGATAAATTGGTTCCTGGGAGATAATTCTTTTTGTGCAAATTGTAGTTTGTAATGTTTTTGTGTGATGTGAACTATCTTTTTTTATAGCTTTATAGGCAAAATTATTACTATGGACCTCAATTTGAATACGGCGGTACTGCTTTTATTGATGGGTTCGATATCATTATTTTTAATGATATTATCTGTATATCTGTTGATTAAGCTAAAGCATTTAAAGAATCAAAAGTTACTCGACGAATCAAAGTACCATTTGCTGGAAGATAGAATTAATCCACTTGAATTACAACGACTTGAGTCGAGATTGAATCCGCATCTATTTAAAAATATCTTAAATTCCATACAGTCACACGCCTACCAAACCTATTTCGCCCTCGATAAGTTAGCCAATGTACTTGATTACATCTTGTACGAAAGTCGTAATGCGTTTGTCACGCCCAAAGAGGAGATTGAATTTGCTCTAAACCTGATAGAGATTAATAAAATAAAGGTAAGTCCACTATTTGAGTTAAACGTTAAGACGAAAATAGACGATACCGATACGCTTTATAATCAAAGAGTTTTGGCACCACTTATCTCTATTGATTTAATAGAGAATGCCTTCAAACATGCCGATTTGCAAAGTTCAGACGCATTTATAACCGTTTTTATTGAGTTTAAACAGGGGAAATTTAACCTGACTGTTTCGAATAAAATATCGGCTAAATCATCTCTTAAAAAAGAGAACAGCGGATTAGGCGTTGAGACCCTTGAGCAACGATTAAAATTAATTTACCAAAATCAATTTAGACTAGAGAGATTTGTGGATGGTGAGGTATTTATTACAAACTTAAAAATTGACTTACTTGAACAGAAAGCTAAGATGCTTGCTTCTCGATGACGAGCTGCCTGGACTAACTTATTTAAAGATGCTTTGCGAGCAGATTCCTGAATTGGAAGTTGTAAAGGCCTTTAATAATCCTGAAACATTGCTTTTAGAGTTTAATAAATTGGATTTTGATATTTGTATTCTAGATATTGAGATGCCGCAAGTAAGTGGGTTACAGGTTGCCAAATTACTCAATGGTAAACCCGTAATTTTCACCACCGCTTATAAGGAATACGCCGTAGATGCCTTTGATTTAGATGCCATAGACTATGTACCCAAACCAATAAAAATGGAGCGCTTGCAACAGGCCGTTTTGAAGGCTGTAAAGCGAGTTGATAGAAAGCAATTGCAAAAACCCATCACTCTAAATACCGATAAAGGCAAGGCATTGATTAACATTGATGATTTTTGTTACATTAAATGTTCGGATTTAGATAGTAGAGATAAAATGGTGCTGCTAAAAGAGGGTAGTACATTGTGTTTGAAAAATATCTCTTTTGAGAAGCTTCTTTCATTATTACCTAGTGATTTGTTTTGCAGGGTAAACAAAAAGGAGATTATTGCTATAGGAGCGGTAAAGTTTTTTTTACACGATGAGATAACCACTAATATCACGTCAAAGTTAGGCGTTCCTATTAAATTATCGCTCAACGAAGCTTATAGAAGCGATTTCCTCCAGAAGATTAAAAATTGATTTTACAACAAAATTTATCCTTTTCACTGCATAATTGGCACCATTGAGTGTACAGCACTTTTTTCTTACAGAATAGTGTTCATCTTTGCATAAGGAACTAAAATTTTGGATTATGAAATCATATAAAAACACGATCTTCTATATAATGGTAACAGGTGGTTTTTCGGTATTAATATACTGGATTATTGTACTGGGGACGAAGTTGCAAGACGTAAATAACATAGCAATTCCACTCGTTGAGAAAAGCCAATGGAGCGAATTTGTTAATTCGGTTTTGTCGAATTTAAAACATCCGTTAGCCATATTGCTGGCTCAAATTGTTACCATTATTTTTGTTGCCCGATTTTTGGGTTGGGTATTTAAAAAAATTGGTCAGCCCTCTGTTATTGGTGAAATTATTGCGGGTATTATTTTAGGGCCATCACTCATTGGTACCTATTTCCCCGACTTTTCTGCCACATTGTTTCCTGTAGCGTCATTGGGTAATTTGCATTTCCTAAGTCAGATAGGGCTTATACTCTTTATGTTTGTGGTGGGCATGGAGCTCGACTTAAAGGTGTTGAGGCATAAGGCAAAGGATGCGGTTGTGATTAGTCATGCCAGTATTATTTTTCCATTTACTTTAGGTTTAGGATTGGCCTATTTTGTATATCAGTCATTTGCCCCTCAAGGTGTTGGATTTACCTCATTTGCCCTGTTTATGGGTATTGCAATGAGTATTACGGCCTTTCCTGTGTTAGCACGGATTGTACAGGAGCGTGGCATTCATAAGCAAAAACTAGGCTCTATTGTAATAACGTGTGCTGCCGTAGATGATATTACAGCTTGGTGTATTTTAGCCGCCATTATAGCCATAGTTCAAGCGGGTTCGTTTGTGAGTTCGATATATACTATTTTGTTGGCAGTAGGCTATGTGATGTTGATGATAAAGGTGGTAAGACCTTTCTTAAAGCGTGTTGGCGATTTGCATACCTCGCGCGAGAATTTAAGTAAGCCCATTGTTGCTATCTTCTTA
>JAYVSA010000459.1:0-4513 GCA_043775765.1 Breznakibacter sp.
TCTTCTACCGATCGATCACGAAAAGGACTATGTTGCCCGGCTTCTGTAGGAGTTCCTTTTTGCGACGCAATAACCTCTGCCGACTGATCATCAACATAAGCTTTACCTTCTTTAATAAGCAATTCTGCCCAATCGTAAAGTTGCTGAAAATAGTTTGATGCATAGAGGGGTTCTCCACGCCATTCAAAACCAAGCCATTTCACGTCCTCCATTATAGAGTCCACGTACTCAGTCTCCTCCTTTGCCGGATTCGTATCATCGAAACGTAAATTGCAATAACCATTATATGTCTGGGCAAGGCCAAAGTTTAGGCAGATAGATTTTGCGTGGCCAATGTGTAGGTATCCATTTGGCTCTGGCGGAAAGCGTGTAACTACCTTTCCTCCGTTTTTGTTCAATTTCAGGTCATTATCAATCTCTTCATTAATGAAATTGTGTTTCATTACCAACCCTGCTTCTGCTAACTCTTCGCTCATAACTCTATAATATTTTAATCTGGCACAAAAAACAAAAATAGAGATTTTACGCTTTAATCTTCTATATATAACTGAAAAAGTAAAAAAGATTACCTTTGCCACAGTTTTAATACATTTAACGGAGAGAATATGGCCATTATTGAACTAGAAGAGATGGAGTTTTATGCCTATCATGGTTGTTTTAAAGAGGAACAAATTGTGGGTAATAGGTTTATGGTAAATGTGGCGTTAACTGCCAATATTGATAAACCTGCATCAACAGATAATATTGTAGATGCGGTGAACTATGTGGAGATTTATAATCTGCTAAAAGAGGAGATTGCCGTTACATCACACTTGCTCGAAAGCGTTGCAACTCGAATGGTTAACCGCATACTAAAAAGTTATCCAATGGTTGAGAATGTTAGACTGAAAATTTCGAAAGTAAATCCTCCAATGGGTGGAAAAATGAAGCAAGTGAGCGTGATTATTGACCAAAAAAGATAAATCCTTAACTTCAGACCGAAAAAGAAGAGGAGCTAATGACTATGGCTTTATCTCTATGGTTTTAAATATTTCACCATCGCGGTATAAAGTCTTACGTATTAAGTTGTTTTGTGAGTCGTATTCAAATGCTGTTCCGTTCATTAATTTTCCTTTGTCGAAATAGCCCGATTTGTCTACTTTACCGTTGAAGTTAACTACGGTACTGTTGCCTGTAAGATTAAAATCTCTATAATCTTTATTGGAAGGTATAATTGAATCTTTTTGTGCAACTGAATTCATAAGCGTTTCTGCATATCCATTTTCATTATAGACACGTTCTCCCATTTTAGTCCCTTTATCGTCAAAAATAGATAGATTCCCGCTGTTTTTACCATCTTTCCATTCGCCTTCATACATAGGCTTTCCATTCTCATAAAAGTACCTCTGCACCCCAACTCTTTTGCCCGATAAATCAAAATTCCAATCGTAAGCCACCGTACCACTTGGGTAATACATGTGATATTCTCCAACCCATTTTGTTTCTATCCAAGTTCCTTCTTCTGCTAAAGTTCCATTTTCGTAATACAACTTGGCCGGACCATTGGGTTTATTGTTGACATAAGTAATGGCACATTTTACTTTGCCTGAAGTGAAATAGAACGTCCAAAGCCCTCTTCTTTTATTATCGATATAATACCCCTCCTCTAATGCTGTTTTTTTGAATTTATCTTTTAAAATCCAATATCCTTGCTTTAAATTTGACGCATCTAACTTGTTAATTGTATCTGCAACGGCATCATTCGTTTGAGCATAAGATGGTTGGCACAACACAAAAAACGCAACAACAATAAAAGATTTTAACAAATTTAGTTTCATATTGATTTAAAAGATGAATATAGCTTAAATATACTACAATTTTTGAAAATAAGCAATCAAAAACTCTTGATGTAAAGGATTTAAGAGACTACACAACTTGAAAATTATCTTGTTATAAAAAACAACTTAATAAGTATAAAGTTCGAGTTTGTCAAATGAAAAGTTTTATTTCGTCGGCAAAAACCAGACCATAATACAATACCTAGGGAAGATTTATTTATTTAAATGAGCATGAAATTAAATAAAGGTATCGCTTTTTGAATTGTTTAATTCGCTATGGATGAGCGGAATAACTTATTTTTAGAGCCTGAGCCTTTCTAAGCGCTTGTTTAATATCAGTAATAGTCCCCATTGGAGTATCCCAGTCGGCTCTTATTGAAACCGTCATTTTGGGTCTATCACTCTCTTTCATAGACTCGCGTTCTTGTGCAATATATGATTCGATATCTTTAACTGTGGCAAAAGCGTCATTAAGTTGGATTCGAGGTTCGGAACCAAAAGTAGAACGAAACTGCTTCAGTGGCTTACCTACAAAGATATTAGTAACCAGGCTTTTACGCTCAAGTTTGCTGATTTCGGTAGCACGTGGCACCTTAATAGCTACTTTAAGAGTTACCTCTTTCATGGTTGTACTCACCATAAAAAAGAAAAGAAGCATAAAAATAATATCGGGTAAAGACGAAGTATTAATTGCACCCATCTTTTTCCCTCCTTTTTTTCTAAATGTAGCCATATCTATTTTTCTCCTCCAATATTTTTAGGCTCCGCTTCAGAGATGCGTTGTGGGTAGATGTTTTTAATTGCCTCTTTATGTTCATTATCTAACTCATCAAAATTTTTATTCCATTTTTTTCGTGATATGGCATTCCGAAGTTCGTTATAAGCACCTTGCAATTCATTCTGAACAGCGATATAAGCCTGATACTGAGTTCCTCTATCGTTTTGTAACGAAATAATTCCTTTGCCAACTGGATATAGACCGAAAAATGGAACTTCGGTCTCTTTTTTCTCAGGCAAATAGTCGAGATTATTTGAATTTTCGATAAAATCTTTGGCCTTTCTTCGTAAATCTTTTATGTCGAGATATTCCCCTTCAACTAAGAGCTGGTTTTTGCTGTTTATTAGAACGGTAAAAACATTTCGTTCTTTAATTGGGGGTGTTTTATCTTTCTCCTGATCTTTTGGTATTGGAGGAGGTAAAAGCCGAGTCAAACCAGAGTCGGTGGCCATCGTCGTAGTCATCAAGAAGAATATGAGTAACAAGAAAGCAATATCTGCCATTGAGCCAGCATTCACCTCTGGAGTTTCTCTTCTTGCCATATAATATAGTGTTTAATTGTATTTATTGTCTTAAGATCTCATTATTCGCGCAATTTCCGATGCAAGTATTGCAATGACTGCTACTACCATTAGAAAATAGAATGTAAATAACCCTGTATCTGTTATTTTCAACATAACGGGCACATTATCGGATCCTTCATAACCGATAATTGCCATTGGTGTCCCATCTGAAAAAATAAAGGCAAAAAAGAGAACAACAATTAATCCACCAGCTAACACCAAAGATTTCTTTGTAGACGTTGGGTGAACAACCATATTGTATAGCTCAAACCCTAAAGCCGTTATAATTGAACCCGCAATTAAGAACTTGCCCCAATTGAGTATTGAATCCGTGAAAACGGGTGATTCAAGGGCATCTCCTGACGTAGTGCCTCCAAACAACATAAGTCCAGTTAACACCAAGCTTATTATTAAAAGAACATACATCACATAGCTTGAAATTTTCGAAATCCTATCCATGACTATTGAATTTTATTCTTTTGCTTAACAATAATGTCTATTAAGGTAATTGAAGCATCTTCCATAGCATTAACAATACTATCAACCTTGCTGAGTAAATAGTTGTAAAAAACTTGCAAGATAATGGCTACAATGAGTCCAAATACGGTTGTAATCAATGCCACTTTAATTCCTCCAGCCACTGCTGTAGGGCTAATGTCACCTACTTGCTGAATGTTATCAAATGCCATAATCATTCCAACAACTGTTCCTAAAAATCCGAGCATTGGAGCAAGCGCAATAAAGAGCGAAATCCAAGTTAAGCCTTTCTCCATTTGTCCCATTTGAACCGAACCATAAGAGACAACAGATTTTTCTATGATTTCAACTCCTTCGTCATATCTATCGAGACCTTGGTAGAAAATTGAGGCTACTGGACCACGCGTATTTCTGCATATTTCTTTTGCTGCCTCAGGTCCACCTTGAGCTAAGGCGTCTTCGATGCCTTGAAGTAATTTTTTTGTATTTGTAGCTGAAAGGTTTAAATAGATGACCCGTTCAATACAAATTGCTAATCCAACAACCAAACACAAAAGAATTGGCATCATCCAAGGAACGCCACCCTCCACAAATTTGGTTTTTATTTGCTTGTGCATACTGTCTGAAGAAGCTATTGAGGCATCATTTTTAACGGTCTCGGTCTTTGTAGATGCACCTATTGGCTGATTGGACTGTGCTAAAAGAGGAAATGCCGAAATGGTCAAAAATCCTACAACTGCAAAAAAAGCAATTCGTTTTTTCATAGCCTAAAATGTATTAATATTCTTATAGTATAAATTTATCTGGATTGTTTAACAACCTCTTTAATAATTGAAAAAAAGAGTTGTTAAAGCTAGTTTAAAAGTAGTAAACATAAC
>JAYVSA010000460.1:0-5529 GCA_043775765.1 Breznakibacter sp.
GAGGTGGCACATATCCAACGAGCCAATCGGTTGTTCTTACCGGAACTCCAGTTGGTGTAACTGTGCGTTATACCACCGATGGTTCTGTACCTACAACTACAACAGGAACTGTTTACTCTTCACCTATTCTTGTTACATCAACAAATACAACAATTAAGGCTATTGCATACAATGGCACTTCTAGTTCGGCCGTACAGAGCAATACGTATTATATTGTAGCACCAAAACCGATAGTTGCCATTTCTCCAACTTCGGGAAAATATCCTGATCCATTTAATGTAACTATCACTGGATCATCTATTAACAACCCAGTTACTATACGTTATACCTTAGATGGTTCTACTCCTACTTCTTCAACAGGTACCGTTTATTCAAGTGCTATAAACATTGCTTCCAACAAAACCGTAAAGGCAATTTGTGTTGATGCTCTTGGCTTGGTTTCTGATGTGGTAACGAATACTTACATTATGGGGTTAGATGTTCCTGTTGTAGCAATCACGCCTGCAAGTAAAACATTAATTAATGGAGTTTCACAAAGCATTACTCTTGCAGTTACACCTGTAAATGCTTCTACAATAATTTATTATACCACAGACGGTTCAACTCCTACAGCTGCATCACCACAATATTCTGGCGCATTTGGTATCACGGGTAGCGATGTTGTAAAAACGGTAAAGGCCATTGCAATAGACAAATTTGCTCAACCTTCTGTTATTGCATCGGCTTCATACACCTTTGCACCTCAACCTGTTGGTTTAACAGTTTACTTTAAAAAACCTGCCTCATGGGGTACAACCATTAAAATACACTATTGGGCTTGTACACCAGCAACTGTAGCTGCCACAACATGGCCTGGCAACGCAATGATTGATGATGGAAATGGATGGTACAAATACACCATCATGGGGGCATCTGCGGCAAGCGTCATCTTCAATGATGGCACAAACCAAACAGGCAATCTAACGCGTAGCGCAGAGGGCTATTACGATGGTGCAACTTCTACTTGGACAGATACCAAACCTGGAACTGGTGGCGGTACTACAACAACCGCACTTGTTGTTCACGTAAGAGTAACAGGATATGCCCAAGCTCCTAATATTTATTCTTGGTATGGTGCATCAAATACAACTTACTCTGGCGCTTGGCCTGGTTCTGTTATTTCTGGTTCTGCTGATGCTAATGGTTACTACACATTCACATTTCCTGCAGGCATCACAATATCAAACATCATCTTTAATAAAGGTTCAGGACAGGCACAAACCGCAGATATCAATGCAGTTGCCATTGAATCATATTATACATGGGATGGCAACAATAACTCAGTTCCTACGGTAGATAAAACAACTGCTTTGTTTGACCTTAAAGCTAATAGCAAAAAAGAGTTAGTTGTAGAGCCCTATCCAAACCCATTCAACAATCTGCTCAAATTCACTATCGATCAAGAAAACGCCGATCTGCAGGTCTCAGTTTTCAACGTTCAAGGTACTGAAATGGTTTCTGAGAATATTTTTACTGCCGATGGATATGTTGAGTTACCTCTTGACTTACCTACTGGTATTTACATTCTCAAAATAACAACCTCCGAAAACACATACACACGAAGGGTAATTAAACATTAAATAATAGTTTGAATAATAATTAATGCCCCAGAACTCTTTCGAATTCTGGGGCATTTTTTGTATTTTAAATACGTAGTTTATCAGACTATTATCTCATAAACTCCAACAGCTTAATTCTCCAAAATAGCAACCACTCTTGCAGGTCCTGCCGAACCACCCTTAATTTTCAATGGAAAAGCATACACTTTAAAACCCGTATATGGCAAAGCGTCCAAATTAGTAAGTTGTTCAATATGAACATACTCATAATTTACACCAACCAAATGAGCCTCCCAAAACAGTTCAGAATTATTGCTTTCTTTGGCTTTCCTAATTAAATATGGCAAAGGTAAATCCCATCCCCACGCATCAATACCCATCACTTTAATACCCTGCTTAATAAGCCATTCTGTGGCAGAAGCACTCATCCCTGTTCCGTGAGTAAAAAACTTTTTTGTGCCCATAAATTGATCTCGTCCTGTTTTTATCAGAACAATCATATTGGGTTTAAGTGTGATATTTTCTTTGGCTAAAAACTCTTGAATATCGCCAACCGTAATGGCATCAAAATCGGCTTTATGCTTCATATCAATCACCATACCATCACCAAAACACCAATCCAGCGGAATTTCATCAATGGTTTTTGCAGGCTTACCCATGCAAGTTGGCGAATAATGCCAAGGCGCGTCGAGATGCGTGGTTGAATGTAAACCCATTTTTTCTATATTATCATCGGCCCATCCAACAAAATTTTTGGGAAATAATTTAAACGGCAATCCAAACAAACGAACCAACCATTTTGCCTTTTTATGCCCCTTATGGTTGATTTTCACCTTCATAAAAGAGGGGTCGCCAGGGTTGTATTGGATAGTTTTTGATAAATCGATAACCTTCATTCTGAATTTGGTTTTTATTTATTAATTAATTGCAATTTATATTAAATTCTTAAACATAATTTCTATCTCAACTTCAAAATCACCGCATCGGCCTTTATTGCGTCACCAACCTTATATGCAAGCTCCTCAACTACACCAGACTTCCATGCCTTTAAGCTATTTTCCATCTTCATTGCCTCAACAACCACGAGAGTATCACCTGCAGCAACTTGTTGTCCATCAGAAACTTTTACAGCCACAATCTTACAGGGAATTTCTGAAGTAAGCTCACATTTGTCACTGGTTTGAGCCAATGGCATTTGCTGGTTTGTTGCTTTCCGACCAACTTCCCAAAGATGGAAAAAGTGCATCTCGTAACAAATAATAGACTCTATACCAGTTATTAAATAGAATTGAGAAACAGGTTCGCTCATAACCGTGAACAATACATTATTCTCTTCTATTAGAATATTCGTTACGAGATAAATTTCTTTATTATTGATGGTAACTTCGGCCGATTCACTATTTTGCCATTCAAGTTCAATGTAGTTAATGCCAAACTCACTTTCACTCCAAAGCTGAAAAATGGAATTAATAGGCTTTTTGCATTCAAATAAATGGCTTTTAAAAAAATGTTTTAACCGTATTAAGCTCCACCCTATTTGGTAAAAAAAATTGGCTGGAATTCGTTTATCTGTCTGATGCAGAAGAAGTCCATTATAATTATTGCAAAAAGTTGTATTGTAATTACCGTCTTGAAAAATTCTATTTTGAAGAATATTGATAAGGTAACCAATATTATTATGCTTACTATTTATAGCCAGTTCATTGAGTGTTGTAATCATCAAATTTATAGCCTCTTGGCGCGTTGGTTGATGCGTTATCACTTTGGCAATCAAGGAGTCGAATGAGGGTGTAATCTTGGAATGGTTTTTAAGTGATGTATCGATTCGTAAATGGCTAAAATCCCTTTTGTTGAGCCAAAAAACATCACCAGGCGAAGGATTGAAGTTATCGTGCGGATTCTCAGCATTTATACGACATTCAATGGCAAAACCATTTTGACGGACATCGTTTTGTGTTAATTGCAGTGGCAGCCCACTCGCTATTTCTATTTGAAGCTCAACAATATCAAACCCTGTAACTTCTTCTGTTATAGGATGTTCTACCTGAATACGAGTATTCATCTCAATAAAATAATGTTCGCCGTTGGGCGAGAGCAAAAACTCAATTGTTCCAGCATTAACATAACCGATTTGGCGTGCTAGTTTTAGTGCATCGGCAATAATTTCGTCACGCTTTTGCGTCGGTAAATTAGGTGCAGGAGTCTCTTCAATAATTTTCTGAAATCGGCGTTGCACCGAACATTCACGCTCAAAAAGATGAATGATATTTCCAAAATTATCGCCCAAAATTTGAACCTCAATATGGCGTGGCGACTCAATAAAATGCTCAACAATAATGGTGTCGTTAGAGAAATACCTTAACGCCTCTGCCGATGCTTTATGTAGCGCTTCTTCTAGTTTTTCAGCATGAATCACTTCTACCATTCCTTTACCTCCACCTCCAAAAGCTGGCTTTACTAACAATGGATATTTTAAGATATTCTTCTTATTTAATATATCTTGTACCGTACCTAAAGCTCCCTCAATTGTAGGAACGTTTGCCTTTTTTGCCTCTTCTATTGCAACGGCTTTATCTCCCATAAGCGCAATTTGATGCGCCGATGGCCCAATAAACGTAATATTATTTTGCTTGCAAAGCTCAGCAAATATTGGGTTTTCACTTAAAAATCCATAACCCGGGTGAATAGCATCTGCTCCACACTTTTTGGCGATGCTTACGATTTGATTAACATCTAAAAAAGCACTGAGAGGATCTTTTCCGTCAAGGAGAAATGCCTCATCGGCCTGTTGAACATGTAGTGTATTCTTTTCGTCTGCGGTATAAATTGCAACCGACTTAATGCCCAATTTTCGAGTTGTTTTAATAATTCGAACGGCTATTTCGCCTCTCGATGCAATTAATATTTTATTAAATAGATTACTCTCTCTTTTTGTACGCTGCCTCATTCCAATGTGGTTTTCTTTTTTCAAAAAATGCGTTTACGCCCTCTATTCCATCCTGCGAACTTCTGCTTTTAGCAATTAAGTTTGCTACAAAGTCATCTTGCTCTAATGGCGTTAACTGTTTATCTTCTAGTATTTTAATTAATTGCTTTGTCTCCGAAATAGCTGATGGACTCGATAATAGAATTTGACGACACATCTCGCGCGTTTTCTCTTTAAGCCTTTTGGAGGGTGCTACAAACTGTATTAAACCAGCATGAAAAGCCTCATCGGCATCAAACTCGGCTCCTGTAAGCATAAACTTTCTGGCATAACCAGCTCCTATTTTATTCATAATATGAGGGGCAATAGTTGCAGGAATGAGTCCTACTCGAACCTCCTTAAATGCAAAGATGGTCTCCTCTTCGGCAATGGCAATATCGGCACAAGCTATTAAACCCAATGCTCCACCAAACGCAAGTTTCTCAACCGATGCGATAATTGGTTTAGGATAGTTTCGCATTGTTTCAAATAATTTTATAAATATCTGTGCATCGAATAAATTGTCTTCTAAACTCTCTGTTGCCCCATCTTTCATCCATTCGAGACAACCACCCGAACAAAAAATACCCCCTTCACCGTATAAAACAACGAGCTTAAAATTATTATCAACCTCTGTGGTGTCAAAAAATGTTTGAAGGTCGAGCATCATCTCTTTATTCAGAGAATTAGATTTTTCAGGTCTATTAAATCCAAGATAACAAATTTTTTCTTCAATTTTCAATCGTAAAGTCTTCATTATAAGAGTTTTAAAAATAGTTTAAATTGATAAACGTTTGGTATATCAATTTAAACATTTTTAAATTATAAAACGAGGTTGAAAATAAAATAATTAGAATCGATATATACCATATTTGGCACTATCTTTCGACTGATTTTCAGAAACTTGTAGCATAAAAATCACAAGATCGCGCGTTTTTGCTGGCTCAATAATTCCATCATCCCACA
>JAYVSA010000461.1:0-3899 GCA_043775765.1 Breznakibacter sp.
GTTGTAGAACTTAGCAAAGGAGCAAATGTATTTGTTTGGAGTGTTACAAATAATACTTGCATAGCAAGAGATACGGTTATAATCCTAAACAATTCTCCATCGCAAGCAGACGCAGGTTTTGATCAGCTTATACTGGGCACAATAACCTCAATGAATGCAAATTTACCGATTTTTGGTACTGGAAGTTGGAGTATTTTGAGTGGTTCGGCATCATTTGCAAACATTACTAATCCTAATTCTAGTATAACCGATCTCCATGTTGGTGCGAATAAGTTTCTTTGGACTATCGATAATTTTGGTTGTGTCTCTTTTGCTACAGTTACGATTACCAAAGATATATTTATTGCGGCAGATGCTGGGTTTGATCAAGAAATTTGCAATAATGAAACAGCATTAAAAGCAAATTCTCCGGAAGCAGGAAGTTACGGTGAATGGTCGGTAATCAAAGGGTCTGGCAGCTTTGATGATATAAATTATTACGCTTCTCCATTACGTTATATCGGTAAAGGAAGAAATGTTTATCGATGGACAATTCAAAGTCAAAACTATTCCTCTGCTGACACCGTTGTTATTATCAATAACCAACCTACAACCGCTGATGCTGGAATTGATACAATTATTACTGAAAATGATTTTAATTTAAAGGGTAACATCCCTCATATTGGAATCGGAAAATGGACACTAATGAGCGGTGGCGGAAATTTTAGCGATGTTAATAATCCTAATGCTACGATCTACGAACTAAATCCCGGACAAAATATATTAAGGTGGACAATAACAAACGGCTACTGCGTGTCCAAAGATGATGTTGTTGTAACAAAAAGTTTAACCACTCAAATAAGACAAAATTCATCTGAATGTGAGGCATCAATTCTGCAATCAAATAATTCTGAACTTATTATTAATGGTGATTGTATTATTGATAGTTGGGAATTAACCTCAATTTCAGGACTGAAATTAGCGAGTGGCAACAATTGTTACTCTTCCAATATTGCCATTGCCAGAGAGCAATTTAGAGCTGGTATTTACTTAATTCGAATTACGTACAAAGATGGAACTACTATAATTAAAAAGACCATTTTGACATAGAAAAAAGACCCCCAGTTTCCGCGTCGATTTCATCGCGTGGAAAAACTACAAGCACTGTTTCTCGCAATCTTAAATTATCACAGATACTAATAGTTCTGCCCATCTCCCCTCCCTTGGAGGGGCTGGGGGAGGTTAACTAAATAAACCCAACTATGAAAACCGAGCGCATTTTAGATAACGACCTCCCCCCAACCCCCTCCAAGGGAGGGGGAGACGTTGTAGAAAGAGGTGGAGACGAAGCGTCAAGACCAGCTTACATTACCGCAAATCCATTAACGTATGGCACTATAAAGGAATTTAGAGATGAATTAAAACAAAATCCAACCAAAGCAGAGGAATTATTGTGGCAACATCTTAGGAACAAAAAAACAGGTCATAAAATAAGACGTCAGCACATTATCGATAATTATATTGCCGACTTTGTGTGTCTAACCAAAAGAGTAATTATAGAAATAGATGGTCAAATACACGAAACCCAACAAGCAGAAGACCGTTGCCGAACCTTTAACCTTAATATGCGCAATTTCAAGGTTATTCGATTCACCAATGAAGAGCTCTTTGTTAATACGCAACGTGTAGCTAACCAAATTAAAATGGTACTTGATAGTGAGCCCTTATAATTGCAGATCATCCAAATCATGAGGTTGACTGATCTTGCCAATCTCGGGGTTGGGGAAGATCACCCAAATAAATATGAAAACACCGTGTACTCGGGAAAACAAATCAAAACAGCATGCAATTGGCAACTTTTCATACTGTCAACTGTTGAAGGTAAAACAATCAAAAACAAATAATATGTCAATAACAACAGAAGAAGAACTCATAGGAATGAAAAAGATAAGTGACGTGGTTGCTTATACGTTAAAAGAGATGAAGAATTATACCAAAATAGGCATGACTACCAAACAGATTGATGACTTTGGTGCCCAAATTTTAAAAGATTTTGGTGCAAACTCAGCACCCTTTAAGGCCTATAAGTTTCCGGGTTGTACGTGTATAAGCGTAAACAACGAATTTTGCCACGGTATTCCATCAAAAAATAAAGTATTAAAAGAGGGCGATTTAATTAATATTGATGTGTCGGCAGAACTGAATGGTTTTTGGTCCGACAACGGAAACTCATTTGTGCTGGGCGAAGATATTAATCAACATCAAAAATTAGTCGACGCCTCAAAAGAGATATTACAAAAAGCCATTAGCAATATTAAAGGTGGTGTAAAAATAGCCGACATTGGCCATATCATAGAAACCGAAGCTCGAATGCGTGGTTATAAGGTTATTAAAAATTTGGGCGGACATGGTATTGGTCGACACTTACACGAACAACCCGATGAATTGCTCAATTATAAGAATCAATCTGATCAACGACGATTTAAAAAGAACTCTGTTGTAGCTATTGAAACGTTCATATCAACCACTTCGTCTCAGGCTGTTGAACTTAACGACGGTTGGACTATGGTTGGTAATAGAGGTGGCTTTATGGCGCAGCACGAACACACAATTGTTGTTACCGATGGCCAGCCAATGATACTTACCGAGATGAATGGCGTTTGGAATTGAGAATCATACAAATTAAAACCCATGTAGTTTAAACTAAAAAAAGTAATATGAAACCAATACTATTTTTGTTGAAGGCCGATTTTGTAGATGCTTTAGCAGGCACTGTGGATGCTAAATATTTTTGTCCCGATTGTGCCTATGTAGAGGGATTGCTGAGTTATTATCCAAGGCTGAGAGAAGAGTTGGAAATTAATTATGTGGATTTTAAGCGTCCGCGTCCAGCCATAATTGATTTGATTGGCGAGGCCAATCAGAGTTGTCCTGTTTTAATTATTGATGCTAAAACTGGTCTCTTCATCGACGATAAGGTTGAAATAGCAAGATACTTATCGGAAAAGCATGGCATTGGGTTGATACATGTTTGATTAAGGTTGCTTAAAGGAAATATATAAAAAGCACACTAAGGCGCGAAGCGATGTGCTACTAATATTCAAGCTTGTTTGTGCTGGTAATTAAATCTTCACAGATAATCTCGACGAAAAGAAATATTCATCTCGAATATTGGGCGCGTGACTGATTGCAGTGGAAACCCCGTAAAGGTGGCAAGTGTAAGTGGATTGAAACATTGAGAAAGGATTGGTGAGGAACTTGAGATGAGCCACCTGCGGAGTTGGAACGGAAAGCAGGACAGCAAACGCCACGAATAATAGGATTTAATATTAGCTGGGGATGTTGTATTGCTGGGGATAGGCGTTTGGTGGCACGCCATAATTTAACCCAGAATCCGCAATAGAAATCTATTACGAGGCTATCTTGCTTCAAAATAAGGCACTTACTCTATTTTTTGACCTTGTAGTAGTTCACTATTACTTCGTCCAAAAAATATCCGTGAGCACCATATTTTATCGCAATCTATCCTCTCATAACGAAGTCTATTTCGAAATCTGGGTTTAAAAAGAGAGACGTTACTGTTGCAACGTCTCTCTTTGTGTTTTATCTATTCGAGGTTGAGCGGCACGTTGCAGCTACAAACCAAGTTTCTGTCGCCATAGGCATTGTCTACTCGGGCAACGGAGATCCAGAATTTATTGGCACGAATCCAGTTGAGCGGATAGGCCGCTTTTTCTCTACTGTAGGCATGGTTCCAGTTGTCGGTAACCACCACATAATCGGGGTGAGGTGCATTTTTGAGCACGTTATCATCCTTGTCGGCGATGCCCGATTCAACCTCTTTAATTTCGGCAAAGATAGATTTCATGGCCTCAATGAAACGGTCGAGTTCTTCGAGCGACTCGCTTTCGGTAGGTTCC
>JAYVSA010000462.1:0-6284 GCA_043775765.1 Breznakibacter sp.
CCTTATCAATCCGACATGTATCATCCGAACGATGCGGGTCACGCTGAGTTTTTCCACGCCTTTGTGCCTTCGCTTTTCGATGCCCTAGAGGCCGAAAAACCACTACCTGTACGTGTTGCCAATACCTTTATAACACTTAACAACTCCACCAGCAAACAACTCCTTGAGTTCACGCCCGAAAATGTCATTCACTCATTTACTACCTCTTTCGATATCAGAACCACCACCTCGGGCATCCTCTCTACCTTTAAGCAAGGTGCCGATTTGGGCTCTATAACCATCAACGAAACCACAGGCGTTGTTGAGTATCACTCGCCAAATGGTGGCATTATTACTGGTAGTGTATCTGTTTTAGATGGCCAGTGGCATCGCATCACGCTCACCCATTTCTATGCGCGCGGCGAAACACTCCTCTATTGCAACGACATTAAAGCGGGTTCTATAAACGAAAAACTCTTGGCCGAAACATTTACCTTAAATGATGTTGCTGGACCAGCAACCATCGACCTCAAAGAGTGGTTCTTCTACCGTGCTGGCATGAATAGCGAAGAGATCTCGGCACTAGTTGATGGGCACATGCTTAAATCGAGCTTGGAACTCTACGCTCCTCTCTCTGGAGAAACTGTTATAGACGCCAATTCTCTGGCAAACCTAGCTCAAAGCACCAACACCATTGCCACTCAAACCATTACGCCTACAACGTTGAGCCAACTAGGCAGCCAATTAGACTTTCGTATATCGCCCAACCCTATTGCCGAGAACAGCCAAATAACGTATTGGCTACCAACCTCTGGCACAGTAGAATTGGCACTTTACGATTTGGCTGGCCATAAACTCCTCACGCTCGAGCAGGGAGAGCGCACCGCTGGCAACCACATCGTGTTGTGGAAATCGGCCACCGCTCAAGCGCAAAACTTAGTGCAAGGCATTTACATGTGTCAATTAACCTCGTCTTTAGGCCAACGTACAAGCAAAATAGTACTCAACCACTAAGTCAATAATTTTTGCCATTATCAATCTTCTGCCACTGAAAATCACTCTCATTGGCAGAAGATTTTTTTTTGCTCTTTGCCAAATATCGTAAAATAGCGCTTTTCTAATATCTTCACCCCAATTTCGACCTAGAGCAATCGTATTTAATATTATCTTCATTTTCGCATATAAAATTAGAGACCTCCCCCAGCCCCTCGAAAGGAGAGGAGCTATGACAGAACATCCAGTTGATGCTTTATTCCCCTCCTTTGGAGGGGTTAGGGGAGGTCGGAGTAGACAATATTAATTCGCTCAATATTTGAATGCCTTTACACCAACTTCAACCTCTCCAATTAGCTTATTTGCAATAAAATAAATATCTTGGGTAAGCAAAACAATAACGTTGAATTAAATTACGCGATTTTAAGACATCATATTCAACAAAAAAACAAAGCCCATAATGATAGAAGAAAACGAAGTAGTAATGTTATTGCTAGGTTTAGGCGGACTTTGGTTCACCATTCTCAACAAAAAACAGTTGATGAGAATACACGAATGGAAGTGGCTTTTGGCTTCATTCTACATCATTCTTTGTGGGTGGATGGCAACTATCCTAGAAGGCTGGTTTTGGCCAAACTTCCTCAACTACTTCGAGCATATTAGTTATGCAGCAAGCGCAATTTTACTCTTTGTATGGAGTTGGAAGCTTATTCTATCGTCTAATAAATCGTGCCAATGAACCCAATAGTATTACTCGACTCTCTATATGTAATCTTTTCTTTAGCCACAGCCCTACTGCTATTGTGGTATCATAAAAGAATTAAGTTCTACATATTAAACTTCTTTCCAATATTTGGACTAACCCTAATGGGTTTCTTATATGGAATAGCACTCTTTATTGAATGGGATGGCATTAGTTTATCTTTCGAACACTACGAAAATCTTATTGGGGCTATGCTTCCAATGTTTTGGATTTTTGTATTTTATGCTCTCTTTCAGCACCAGAGCATTGCCGATGTTAGCCTGAGCGAGGAGCGCATGCAATTTGTAATAAAAGGTACTCAAGCGGGTTTATGGGACTGGTGGATTATAGAAAACCGCCTAACAGTAA
Source organism: Breznakibacter sp. (assembly GCA_043775765.1). Taxonomy (GTDB): domain Bacteria; phylum Bacteroidota; class Bacteroidia; order Bacteroidales; family Marinilabiliaceae; genus JAGPHP01. The sequence goes on from JAYVSA010000462.1 coordinate 2,084, forward strand.
ACGACAGATGGGCCGAATTATTGGGCTATACGCTCAGCGAACTTCAACCCGTCTCTTTTCAAACATGGTTAAACCAACAGCACCCAGAGGACATTGAACTCTCAAACAGAGCTATTGAGGAACATTTCAATAATATTACCGATCATTACGAATGCGATGTGCGCATGAAACACAAAAATGGAAACTGGGTATGGATCTATTCTCGTGGCTCAGTAGTTCAACGCAACGAGCAGGGACAACCGCTTCGCATGACCGGTATTCATATTGATATTACCGAAAAGAAACAAATTCTATTAGAACTAGAAAACCATCGCCTAAACCTCGAAATATTAGTACAAGAACGGACAGACGACCTAGAGTGTGTAAACGAAGAACTTAGAGCTATTAATGAGGAAATCCACCAGAAAAACGAACAAATAAACCTGCAGAACAACGAACTTCAAGCAACACTCAAAAACTTACAAAACACGCAAATGCAACTTATACAGGCCGAAAAAATGGCCTCGCTTGGTATTCTCACAGCTGGTGTTGCTCACGAAATAAACAATCCGCTCAACTTCATTAGAGGCGGTTATATTGGGCTCGAACGATATTTCAACCACACAGAATCTTTCGACCAAGAGAACATTAACGTACTCCTCGAAAGCATTAATGTTGGCATAGAGCGTGCTTGCTCCATCGTCAATAGCCTCAATCAATTTAGCAGAAACAAAGAGTCATTCGATGAAAAATGCGACATACACACCATTATAGATAACTGCTTAACAATGCTTCTGCACGAAACAAAGCACCTTATTACTATTAATAAACAATACACTTCTACACCATTTGCTGTACAAGGAAATGCTGGTAAACTACACCAAGTTTTCATCAACATTCTCCATAATGCCATTCAATCTATCTGCAACGAAGGACAAATAACCATAACCACTCAAAAACAGGCACAAGGCATCAAAATTCAAATTACCGACACTGGCTGCGGTATAAAACCCGAAAACATAAGCCATATCACCGATCCATTTTACACAACCAAAGAGCCAGGACTCGGTACAGGTTTGGGTCTCTCTATTAGCTACTCTATTATACAGAGCCACCAAGGAAGCCTAGCCTTTCAATCTCAAATCAACCAAGGCACAACAGCCACAATAATACTCCCAACGATAGACTAAATATCCAACTAAGACTATTCACCTGCGTCGTAGTTGAAAAACTTGGTGTTTAGAGTGCTTTTAAATAAATGGAGCAATGGCTATCTATTTGAATTTCAACAAAGAAAAAACATTCCCATAAAACAACATATCAAATAAATAATTAACTTAGTTTAATCAAGAGAATATTAGCATTGTTAATGAAGGCGGATGCGAATTAAGATAGTATTTCAGATGCAATTCAGACGAAAACCAACAAATTATGAAATTACAACATAAAGTTCTAGTGTATGTTGCTCTAATAGTAGGAATTAGCTCTGCTACCATTTTTATCTATCAATATATTGCATCAAAAAAAACAAAACTCTACGATGCTGAGACAGTAAAAAGCCAACAATTCACAATCAATTACGCCTTAAAAACCAACTCTGAAATATTTACCAAATTTGTCAATGATTACTCGGGATGGGACGACATGGTCTCTTTTGTTACCAAGCCCGATTCTACTTGGTACAACAACAATGTAGATGTCTTAATCTCAAGCATTAACATCTCACTGTCATTAATTTACAATAAAGAGCAAAATATCGTTTATAAAAGCTATGACACGCTTCACATCAAAAAACCTCTTGTACTAGATAAAACCATCATCAAAACAGCTTTTGTCCACTCACCCTATTGCCACTTTTATCATTATTTTGGCAATGAACTCTATGAGATATTTGGTGGAGTAATAGTACCATCGAGCGACTTTTTAAAAAGAGCAACTTCACCTGCGGGCTATCTAATAATGGGACGATTATGCAATGCCCAATATCTTAAATCACTCGAGTCGGCAACCTCTTTTAATGCCAAAATCAATCGTATTTCAGAAATACCTACCGATAGCGCAACCCAAAAATCAACCAACTACTATCACCAACACAACTTACCAAACTACCTAAATCAGCCTATTGCATCTATCTCATTTAGTAAACCAAATGAAGTAAATCAGAATATTGGTTTATTATCAAATTATAGTCTATTCGTGGGGTTAATAGCACTTTTCATTTTAATCTCTATTTTCTTTGTACTCAACAAAATAGTCATTGAGCCTATTACCGCCATAACCGATGCTTTGAGCAAAAACTCAACCACCCCAATTACGCCACTAATACTGGGAACAAACGAGTTTAATAAAATTGCCAAAATGATTTCAGAGTTCTTTCTACAAAAAGAGATATTAAAAGAAAGCAATGCCATTTTATACTTGGCAATAGAGCAAAGTCCGGTAAGCTTAGTCGTTACCAATTTCGAAGGAAAAATAGAATATGTCAATCCAGCATTTACACGCTCATCTGGTTATGAATGGCACGAAGCCGTTGGCAATAGCTTCGACTTCTTAATGGCCGAGCAGATGTCGCAAGAAACGCTTAAAGCAGTTAACAGTACCGTTAGAGCCGGTGAAACTTGGAGTGGTGAAATCATAAATCAGACTAAGAATGGCGAAATATATTACAACGAATCAATCATTACACCATTTAAAGGTGTAAATGGCGAATTTTCAAACTTTGTAGCCATAAACAACAATATAACCTTACGAAAAAAGGCAGAAGAGTTAAAAAAAATCACAGATGCCAATCTCGATGCGCTTATCAATAATAGAGATGAAGCATTTTGGTCTATTGACACGAATTACAACTTTATCACTTATAATAAATTCTTTAAAGATGACTATTTTGCAGCATTCAACATTGAACTAAAAAAAGGACTCAACGCATTGAGTATTTTACCTCCCGAATTGGTTGAATTCTGGAAACCAAAATATGATATTGCACTAACAGGACAAAGAGTTGTTTTTGAAATAACCAATCAAGTAGAATGCACTATTCGCTACTATAAAGTATCACTAAATCCAATTATTGCCGATGGTAAAGTAACGGGGGTGTCGGGGTTAAGCGTTGACATTACCGAGCAAGAAGATGCTTTAGAAAAACTAAAGAAACTCATTGCTACAAGAGATAAATTATTCTCAATTATAGCACATGACTTAAGAAGTCCGTTTACATGCATTTTAGGTATTACCGATTTGCTAATTAAAAATATACAAACATACAACCTCGCTCAAACAGAAGAGTATTTAGGCATTGTTAACTCATCTGCCAAAAGAACATTTATTTTACTCGACAACCTATTGAATTGGGCAAAAACGCAAACAGGCAACATATATTACAAGCCCGAAGAAGTATCATTAACGTCAACTATTTACGAATCAATAGAGGTTGCAAAACCCATTGCTACTATAAAAAAAATAGCCATTATCTATAATCCATCAGAAGAAGTTAATGTTTTTGCAGACCAAAACATGTTAAAAACAGTGCTGCTTAACTTAATTACTAATGCCATAAAATTCACTTTTCCCGATGGTTATATTGAAATTTGCTCATTCCAAAACCACACCTTCATGGAAATAACAATATCCGACAACGGTGTTGGAATGAGTCAAGAAACTCAAGACAAACTCTTTGATATAGACACAAACAATACCACCTACGGAACCGCCAATGAGAAAGGTTCGGGATTAGGATTAATCATTTGCAAAGATTTTGTAGAAAAACAAGGCGGTAAAATATGGGTTGAAAGTGTGGTAAACAAAGGAACCAAATTCAAATTCACCATTCCTTTGCTCAACAAGAATTAACTCTCACACAGAGTAGCTGGAGCAACATCTCTTCATAAAGAGATTCATATCCAATTTATTAAAACAAAAAGCCTATTCTCTGGTTTATATGTATCTGGCCTTAAAAATCAGACAAAAAAACATCGTTTTCACAAATAAAAAACACCCTTTATGAGTAAAATATTTCAATTCGGAGAAACGGTTGACGGATATCAAGTGAACGTATTAAATGAACGTGAAGTAAGAGCTACTGCTGGCATAATGTTCATGTTTGCCTTTGTATCACTAATACTTATTCTTTTTAAAGGCGACTTTCTATTGGCTAAGTTCTTTATCACATTTTTCATGGTAGACTTTGCCATCCGTGTATTTATAAATCCCAAATTCTCTCCTT
>JAYVSA010000463.1:0-10475 GCA_043775765.1 Breznakibacter sp.
AAAGATGGACAAGGCGCGTGAGGTATATTACTACTTATGCGACAACAGAATAATTGTTCGCGACCGCTCAAAAGTGCGGTTATGCGACAATACTCTTCGTGTAACTGTGGGAACCAATGAAGAGAACAGAAGAGTGGTTGAGGCATTGAAGCGGTATTATAAATAGTTATTACGCAAAAGACGCAAAGAAGTCGCAGAGGATCGCAAAATTGGAAATATGAAGGCACTTACTGAAAATGAACTATCAAATATTATCATTGGTTGTGCTATCGAAGTGAATAAAAACACTTGGTCCAGGGCTATTAGAATCTGCGTATAGAGAATGCCTATATTTTGAATTATTAAATGCTGGACTTGATGTTAAAAAGGAGTTGCCTCTACCAATAATTTACAAAGATGTCAAGCTGGAACATGGATATCGAATTGATTTATTAGTAAATAACCTCGTGGTAATAGAGCTTAAGACTGTAGAAGATTTTACAATTGTTCATACTGCGCAAGTTTTAACTTACTTACGATTAGGATATTATAAGTTAGGGCTACTAATTAATTTCGATGTTACATCACTCAAAAATGGCATCAGACGAGTGGTTAATCAATTATAACATCCTTTGCGTATTTTGCGCATTCTTTGCGTAACTTTGCGTAACAACTCAAAAAATATGAAAAAACGCATTCTTTTCATCGATAGAGATGGAACCATTATAACCGAGCCACCGATTGATTTTCAGGTAGATAGTTTGGACAAGTTGGAATTTTATCCAAAGGCAATAACCAACTTGGCTCTCATAGCTTCCAAACTCGATTTTGAATTGGTGATGGTTACGAATCAAGATGGTTTGGGAACATCATCGTTTCCAGAAGAGACATTCTGGACGCCCCAAAACAAGATGATGCGAACACTTGAAACAGAAGGCATTCTTTTTACTAAAGTGCACATAGATCCATCATTGCCCGAAGAAAATTCGCCCAATAGAAAGCCAAGAACTGGCATGTTAACCGAATATTTTTCTAACGATTACGACTTGGCAAACTCCTTTGTTATTGGCGATAGAGTGACAGATGTAATTTTGGCAAAGAACTTAGGCGCAAAAGCCATTTTTTTGAGGGATGCAGTCTCTGCCAATGAACTGCTTGTAAAAGAGGATGTTGCCGATGTATGCGCTCTTACAACTACTTCGTGGGACGAGATTACTAATTTCCTCTTCCGCACAGAGCGCACGGCCGTAGTAGAACGCAAAACCTCTGAGACAGATATTTACATTGCTCTCGATTTAGACGGTACTGGTAAATGCAATATTTCAACTGGACTGCACTTTTTCGACCACATGTTGGAGCAAATTGGTCGCCACTCGGGTTGTGATTTAACCATTAAAGTGAATGGCGATTTGCATGTAGATGAGCATCATACCATTGAAGACACCGCTATTGCCCTTGGCGAGGCATTTAAACGTGCTTTAGGCGACAAACGTGGTATTGAGCGCTATGGCTACTGTTTGCCTATGGATGACTGCTTATGCCAAGTAGCTCTCGACTTTGGCGGACGTGCTTGGTTGGTAATGGATGCCACCTTCACGCGAGAAAAAGTGGGTGATATGCCAACAGAGATGTTTTACCACTTCTTCAAGAGCTTTTCAGATGCCAGTGCATCGAACCTTAATATAAAAGCCGAAGGAACCAACGAACACCACAAAATAGAAGGCATCTTTAAAGCACTTGCCCGCGCTATTAAAATGGCTATAAGAAAGGATGTTTTTAATAACTCTTTACCAAGTACAAAGGGGGTTTTGTAAGATACACCAAAAGAGCTTTATTGCGAAAAACTTTTTATCTTTGGCTCAAAGCCCGTAAGATATATGGATATAAAGCCGTGGAGAGTTTTTGGACTGTTTGTCTGTGTGGGAGTCGTGTTAATAGCACTGGCTTGGCTTATACCATCAGAGGGGTTAAAGATAAACGATACCCTGAGGGTGAAATGGATTCCTATAACACGTTTCTTTCCTATTGAAGTCGTAGCAACACCGAAGAGAGATAGCCTAACAGCTCAAACGTCTGGTGCCAAAGATACGCTTATTGCTCACTCCACCAGTGTAAAAACAGACTCGGCACAGGCTTCGAGCGAAATATACGTCCACAAAAACTTATATTTCAACGCTGTTGGAAAAGAGAATCTCGAAAGATTCTTTACGCGCCTTAAAGAGGTTGATTCCACATCAGCTCCCCTACACATTCTTCATTTTGGTGACTCCCAGCTAGATGGCGACCGCATAACACAATACCTACGTGAGGCGTTTCAGCAACAATTTGGTGGTTCTGGCTGTGGACTTGTTACCTGTCTCGACCCCGTGAAACAAGTCTCCTCGGTATGGATTAACGCGTCGGGCAACTGGGCTACTCAGTGGGTTTACGACGAGTTTCGTCGCCAAAATAGTTACTGCTTTGGGTTGCTCGGAAGCAATACCAAGGCCGAGGCTGGTGAGGAACTTTCGGTAATATTCACGCCATCGCCCGTAGGAAACAGCAACTGCAGAAACTACACCCACTCAAAGCTCTTTTTATCGGCAACGGCCCCAAAACAGGTTGTAACCTGCTACGCCGATCGTGCTCTTTACCAAACAGACACCATCACCAACACAGAGTTAGTGAAAACGCTTAACTATAGGTTCCCCTACCCGCCTCATCGGCTCGAATTTAGTTTCAGCGGTACCACATCGCCCACGTTACATGGGTGCTTGCTCGATGGAAGCGGGGGCGTGCAGGTCGATAATGTGGCGTTGCGTGGCCAACTCTTTACACGCTTTTTACCGCGCGACTCTTCTCTTGTAGCTACAATGGCACACGGGCTCAATACAGGGTTAATTATATTGGAGTTTGGCGCTAACCTATTACCTACCAAGGCCTCCGACTATACCTTTTACGAACAACAAATTGAAAATCAAATCGTGCTCATTAAGAAGTTTATACCCAACGCCCCTATTCTAATTGTGGGTGTGGGCGATGCTGCCGAACGAGTAGATGGGGAGTTGAAAACTCTTTGTAGTGTGCAACCCATTTTGCAAGCACAAAAGAGTGCGGCACTTCATTCGGGGGCTGTATTCTTCAACCTCTTCACCGCCATGGGAGGAGCTGGCACCATTGTAAAATGGAGTAACGAAGAGCCCAAACGTGCCTTAACAGATTACATTCACTACAACGCACGGGGCGGAAAAGAGGTGGCCAACCTCATTTACCAAAGCATTCACAGCGAATACCAATTGTGGCTTAATCAACAAAACAGCGCACCACTATGATGGATTGGTTATTAAACATAGTGAGTTACAATCCGGATGCCCCCTTTCAGTTTATGCAGTTGGGTTTTTGGATATTCTTTGGTGCTGTGCTGCTCGGAAATGCCATTTTGTATAAGAAATTAGTGCTTCGTAACCTCTTTCTCTATCTTGCCAGTCTCTTCTTTTATTACAAAACGGGGGGGCTCTTTTTTATCCTGCTCATCATCACAACTCTCATAGGGTACTGGGGCGGTAAAATGATAGAACAAAGCCAAAGTCGAGCAGGTAAAAAAGCGAGTGTAACCCTTTCTGTAACGCTCTTTGTGGCCATGCTAAGCTACTTCAAATATGCGCCATTCTTGTGCAGTTTAATGGGCGAGTGGTTCAATATTCACCTCCAAGCCACCCCAATATCGGCACTCTTCAACAATTGGTTCGTAGGCAAAAGCAACACCGTCCAAAGCTTTATATTCCCCATTGGCATCTCCTTCTTTACGTTTCAAGGAATTAGCTATTTGGTCGATGTATATAGAGGAAAGGTGAGAGCCATAAAGAGCTTTGTAGATTTTGGCTTTTACGTCAGTTTCTTTCCTCAACTTGTTTCGGGCCCCATAGTGCGGGCTTGGGAGTTTATTCCACAACTCTACCATAAAATAACACTCACCGAGAAACAGGTGTGGCACGCGCTATTTTTAATTATGGCTGGTGTTTTTAAGAAGGTAATTTTTAGCGATTACATTGCCTTAAACCTTTCCGATCGGATATTTACAAGCCCCGAGAGCTACACCGGATTCGAAATTCTCTTGGGCGTCATTGGCTATGCCTTGCAAATATACGCCGACTTTTCGGGCTATACCGACATTGCCATAGGGGTGGCGCTACTGCTGGGCTTTCGTTTACCCACAAACTTCAACGCCCCCTACAAAGCCACCTCCATTACCGATTTTTGGCGACGCTGGCACATTTCTCTCTCTCTCTGGCTGCGAGACTATCTCTACATACCGTTAGGTGGCAACCGAGGCGGCAAATTCAAGCAATCTATGAACTTAATCATTACCATGCTTTTGGGCGGATTGTGGCACGGTGCCAATCTCCGTTTTGTGCTTTGGGGAGCGCTGCATGGCATAGCACTGGTGATTAATAAATCCTTCAACTGGCTCGAAAAACTCTTCGAATTCTCCCTGCCCCGCTGGATAGGCTGGATTCTCACATTCACCTTCATTTGCTTTACTTGGATACTCTTCCGCTCACCCGACATGGCAACCCTGCAAACCATTCTCTTACGCATGGGCTATGCCTTTTCTTGGAACACCATTCCGTCCATCATCAGCGCATACGACACCACTATTGGACTTATACTTTTAGGATTCATCATTCACTTTTTGCCAAGTTCCATCAAAGAGATATTGCGCGGATACTTTATTAATTTGCCCACCTTTATTAAAATCACCCTCGTAATACTCTTCATTGTGCTCATTTACCAAGTAAACTCAGCCACCGTACAACCATTTATCTACTTCAAGTTCTAGGCAGAAACGCGCATAATAGAAACGCACCAAGCCTCAGAAAAAAAATCTATCAATACAATTCTTTGGGCGTGCCGGCAGGTGGCATTCCACTATCAACAACGTATTTCTACGCTATTTCCTATTACCTGTTTTCTCGCCACCAGGCCGTCGGTTCGCCGCTTCAACTCCTCGCCCACCGTGTTCCCGCAAGCTCCACACAGTGAGCTGTGGGGTTTCTCGCTCTGCACCTCACGCAAGGCAATACTCGTTCGTAACCACGTAGTGAGGGCGTCCCTTTGAGTGACACCCTCACTTGCTGATAAATTGCTCCTCCAAACTCCGACATTGGTGCTCAGAGCTCCAATATTCCTCCTTTAAGCACCAATGTTTCTATTCAGAGCACCAATATCGGAGCTTTTAACACCAAATTTGGTGCTCTGAGGAGCAATGTTTCTGTTCCGAACACCATTATTGGAGCTCAGAGCACCAATGTTTCTGTTCCGAACACCAATGTCGGAGCTTTTAACACCAAATTGGTGTTCCGAACAGCAATTTCCTCTTCCGAACACCAAATTTGAAGCTCAAAGCTAAAACCTGCAAGCTATAAACACAAAAGATGCGCTCGGGGTGGCATCTCAGTAATTTCTCTTCTAACACAGTTTGGTGAATAGACCTTATTAGTCCAATACCAGTTACAAAAAAATATTTTAGAACAGCATTATAACAGAAACTCGAAGAAATGAGTTTACTCGAGTTTTGCAATGAAGCAAAATGGTCTTCAAAGCAAAATAAACACATTAAAACGGCATATAATTTTGATGTGGAATCTTTTTAGGAAATTGAGCCAAAATGATCATATCTAGCAAAAAAATCACCTACCGCGCAATCATACAAAGCATTAAGAGCAGATATGTGTCTAAAAATCATTATATTTGGTAAAGCTATTGCTTCAAATATAAAAAGTATTCAGATACTTTAAACTGAAGAGTTATGAAACTTCAAAAAGAACTAAGTCAGGAACGTAATCTATACCTCGATTTAGCAAACGCAATACCGTCGGGTATTTACAGATTACGTGTATTTAAGGATGCTGGGAAAGACACAGATAAATGGTCAAATCCACACAATCAACCCTATATTTTCGAGTTTGTCAACGATCGCTTCGATGAGATATTTAAGTTTGAAAAAGGAGGCTTCGAAAAGAATCCTCCCGTTATAAGTGAGTTTCTTTCACCCGACGATAAAGCAGAATTTATTGAAAGAAACGTACAAGCAAATTTGCTCGTAATACCCTTTGTTTGGGAAGGTATTTTTACAATACAAGGCGAACCTGTTTGGGTGCATTTTGAGTCTATCCCAAGGGTTATGGATAATGGCGATATTGTTTGGACAGGCACACTCAATGACATAAGTGAACGCAAGAGGCAAGAGCACGAGATTGAACTTAAAAATCAGGAACTCCATAAACTCAATGCAGAGAAGGATAAATTCCTCTCCATTATGGCTCACGACTTAAAGAGCCCATTCGATACCATTTTAGGTTTTAGCAAATTCATATCCGATCAGGTTCATTCTCAAGACTTTGACAGCATGGAGGAGTACGTTGAAATTATAAAAGAGTCATCGCAAAAGGCTGTCGATTTGTTGCGCAATTTAATGGAATGGACAAGAACGCAAACAGGACGAAGCAGTTTCAACCCTGAGAATTACAATTTATGGGAGTTGATAAATGAGAATATCAGTCTACTTAAAGTAACCGCAAAACAGAAGGAGATTGCAATTTCAAAGGTGTGTGATTCCGAAATAATGGTTCATGGCGATAAGGCAATGATAGGCACAGTTATAAGAAATTTAATATCCAATGCCATAAAATTTACCTCTCCCGGCGGAAGTGTAAAAATTCTGGTAGAGACTCACAATCAAAACATTAAAATATCAATCATAGACACGGGAATTGGAATTTCAGACCTAGCCCAACAAAAACTTTTCAGAATAGATTCGAGTTACTCTACTTTGGGCACGCTCGAAGAAACAGGTACTGGATTAGGATTAATTCTTTGCAAGGAGTTTGTAGAGAAACACAATGGGCAAATTTGGGTTGAAAGCGTTGTAAATGAAGGCTCTCAGTTTAACTTTACAATACCACGCTTGGTAACACAAACTATTGAGTAAACATGAGTTGGTTCAATACTATCTCAATTAACGCTTGCAGATTTGACGAACACCCCAAAATAAAAAATCGGTTGTCAGAAATAATCCAACAACCGATTAGTCGATGATATATCACCTTATATCTTTTTGTAAACCTTCAATTTTTGTCCCACATTAAGCTTTGAAGAGCTGGAGAGAGAGTTCCACTCCATAAGATCCGAATTTGTAACTCCAGGGTATCTCTTCGCAATTGACCAAAGATTATCGCCATTTCGCACAGTGTAGTAGTCGTAAGGTGAACCCTCTACAGGCGTAAATGGAACCACTTCTTTGGTTGCAACAACTGGTACCGTTTTTCCTACAAGTGCCTGCTTATCGGCCAAAGCGAGTGTGTCAATTCTTTGATAATAGGCAACTTTTCCATTTGGAACAAAAACAACCAATCGCCTACCCACCTTAATGTTATTTCTATGTATGTCGTTCCAATTACGTAAATCGTTTACCGAAACATTGTACCAACAGGATATGGCACCAAGGGCATCACCACTTTGAACAGTATAAAACACCTTTGTTTTTCCTTTCGGCGTTACAGAACTATATTCACGATCGGATGGATTAACAATTAATCGATCTTTAGGAAAATAGGCCTGTCTATTGAGGTTATATATAGAGTCTTCATGCGCAATAAATAGCGTTGTTGCATTAAATGGAACTCGTAACGGGAAGCTCTTTTTCTCCGAAGGAATAATATCTCTTTTATACTGAGGATTGAGATCTCGCAATGTTTCGAGAGGTATATTGGTGATTCGAGAGATTTGCTCAAAATGGAGTGGCTTCAAAATCGTAAGGGTATCGGTTGCAAGGGGCATTGAGGTCATACGAGGCACTAAACTGTGTTCTTTATAGAAGGTCATAACGTAAGCAGCAGCAATGAAGGCTGGAGCATAACCACGTGTTTCACGAGGAAGATAAGGATAAATTTCCCAATAGTCTCGCTTTCCACCCGAACGCGCAATAGCCTTATTTACATTGCCTGGGCCACAATTGTAAGCGGCAATAACAAGATACCAATCGCCATAAATAGCATATAAATCTTTTAAGAAATGGACTGCTGCACGAGTTGCTTTCACTGGGTCTCGTCTATCGTCTACATATGAGGTTTGAGTTAGTCCATAAAGCTTTCCTGTTCCATACATAAACTGCCACAAACCAGAAGCACCTGCACGTGAAAAAGCTCTTGGGTTAAGGGCACTTTCAATAATAGGAAGATATTTTAGTTCCAACGGAAGTCCTGCCGCATCAAGTTCTGCTTCAAACATTGGAAAGTAGTAAACCGACAATCCGAGCATACCTTCTACTAAGGTTCTTTTACGCCCAGTGTAGAAATTAATAAGCGATCCTACTTTGTCGTTATACGGAAACTCAATAGGTGAAACAATAGACGACAAGCGACTAACGTAAATTGAATCCATACCTGTACTGTACGGTTGTGGTTGCTCAATAATAACGGTATCGGGTACAAATTCTGTATCCGTGATTTGAGGTGGTGTTGCAATTGTAACAGTATCGAGACTTATTTCATTTTGACGTTCTACCGAAACAGCAGAGTCGGCAACAACTACCGCTTCTTGGGCATTTGCAAATAAAACTCCAAATAATAAGATAACGATCAAACTTATTCTATTCTTCATAACTTCTAATTTTACTTTGTGTTATTTGAAAGTGAGATTCACTCCTACTCCAAAAGTAGTGCCATTGTATCGAGAGGGTGTACATATTGGCACCCAGTTGAGGGTTAAATCGTCAGATATATCAAACTGACTAAAGTGAGCGTCTACTGCTGCATTCATTATATTAAGGGCATATATTAAGCCAATTGCCACAATACTATAGTCTCTATATGTGCGATAGGTTGATTTCGTGCTTGCTAAATAGCTCGAAAACCGTGCCGCAGATTTACCTCCAGGAATAAAATCATTGTAATATGGGCGTAAACCAGCATCGTCAATAATTTGATCGTAACTATGATTTGCGGGGTCTTCGATAATAAAATCGCGGTAAGCATTTTTGTACTTAACGTATTCTGTTTGGTTATACCACAAATAATAGCCAGAGATAGCCAACCCAATCCACACGACTGGAGCCTTCCAATACTTTTTATTATAAATTTGCCCCATGCCTGGCAATACAGCCGAATACATTGAGGCTTTATAAGGAGAAAGATACTTTAAAGTCTTTTTAGGTGCTATTTCTTTACCCACTAATTGCGCCGAATCTTGCTGAGCAACAATTTTAAAGGGTATAAGCAAAAAAAGGGCAAAAATAAATGCCCTTGTAATAATTCTATGGAAATTGCTCTTTTTTCTATGCGTCATTGATTACTCATTACCCTTATCTAGAATTGCCATGATCTTCTCTAGCTCTTCATCGGTGCGAAATGGTATGGTTATTTTGCCTGCTCCATTAGAGGTACGAGCAAATTGAATGTTTGTTTTAAAATGCTCCGATAAACGCAGTTTTAAGAATTCATACTCTTCAGAAAGCGATGTTTGAGCTTTCGGTTTTGTGTTACTATCCTTTGATTCGCTTAAATTACGCACAACCTCTTCCGTTTTACGTACATTAAAATCATTTCGAAGAATTTGCTCAAAAATCATCATTTGCAACTCTTTACTCTCAATTGAGATAATCGCTTTTGCATGACCCATTGTAATATGCTTCTCTCTGATAGCCAACTGAATCTCTGCTGGTAATTTTAACAATCTCAAATGGTTTGCAATGGTTGAGCGCTTTTTTCCAATACGCTCAGACATAGCCTCTTGTGTTAACTGACACTCATCAATAAGTCGCTGATAGCTAATGGCCACTTCAATATCGTCAAGATCTTCGCGTTGAATATTTTCAACCAGTGCCAATTCGAGCATGGTGTCATCATCGGCTTCGCGGATGTATGCAGGAATTTTAACGAGGCCTGCAATTTTAGAAGCTCTAAAACGACGCTCGCCAGAGATAATTTGATATCTATTGTCGGCTAATTTACGAAGAGTAATAGGTTGAATTACACCGAGTTGCTTAATTGATATGGACAACTCATTAAGTGCCTCTTCATCAAAATGGCTACGAGGTTGCCAAGGGTTGACTTCAATATGGCTTATTTCGATTTCGTTACTTACCGAGCTAGGACCATGTTGATGATGGTTAACAACGTCATTACTATCAATTAAAGCACCTAATCCTCTACCTAAAACAGCCTTTTTACTCATCTCTAAATATATCGTTCTTGAAAATGTTAACCTTTGAATTAATCTCTAAGTGGCAAATTATTTTTCACCAATAGCTCTTTTGCAAGTGCCAAATAGTTCGTTGCCCCCTTTGATGTTGCATCGTACATAACCACTGCCTTACCAAAGCTTGGCGCTTCACTTAGTTTGATGTTACGCGTAATAAGAGTTTCAAAGACCATTTTGCTGAAATGTGTTTGAACCTCTTCTACCACCTGGTTCGACAAGCGCAGGCGTGAGTCGTACATGGTAAGCAAGAAGCCTTC
>JAYVSA010000464.1:0-2160 GCA_043775765.1 Breznakibacter sp.
ATAAAAATCGTGCCTATGCGGATAGGTCACCTCAAAATGCCGTTTGGCGTCAAAAACCTCAGCCTGATACTGCATTGAGGCATCGAGAGCGCTACTAAAACTCGAAAGGCTATAAACGGGGATTTGAATATTTTTGCTCTTTACCGACATTTTAACACGTTATATTATTCTTTATTGCCCATTTAGAATAGGCCTAAGTTTTGAACTGTACGAAGTTATATTTTTTCATTCGATAATAATGAGTAATCTGGGTTAAACCAACACATCATTCTCCTCATTATAGAACGATACATTACCTTAATGCAAGACCTCCCCTAGCCCCTCCAAGGGAGGGGAATTAGTTACCTAGCTGACACTGACGTTATTATTTGCAGGTTTATATTGGCATCCATTTTATCTATAATACAACGGTAGTCAAGCTCCCCTCCTCTGGAGGGGCTGGGGGAGGTCACTAATTTTACATGCGATATTGATTTATTTTTTGCTACTTTTACTGATGTACTTCAATAATAGACAAATAATCTGAATTTGATGAATACCAACATATTAGAAGTGGCAACAGAACCCAGCACAACCATGGACAGCACCAATATTGTTATTAATAAAGACGTTACCTCCACCTCCCTCAATGGCTTTGGTGATATAATTAAACTCTTAACCTCGCTTTTTGGCTTAGACACCTGCGATAAATGCGAAGAGAGACGTATCAAATTAAACAGGAGATTCTCGTTTGTAAGAGCGGGAAAGGTTATTAATGCCAACGATGTTGCTTTTCTGAAATCGTTAACCAACAGTCTAAACGTGTTGCAACAAGAACAAATAGTCTCTATTTACAACCACACGTTTTCAACGAATCAGGAGATTTGCCAGTGTGCGGGACTCTTTAAAGCGATGCTCGAAAAATTAACCGCGCAGATAGAACGGCAGGAAAAAGGCAAAAAATAGGATAGAATCTCTATCAATTACAAATTAAATAACGGACCACCAATCATTTTATCCAAATACAAACCAGCAATTAATCCACCAATGAGAGAAATTACCCACACCGTTTTGTGAATTACAGGTGCACAATCCCAAAAATATTTGAGTTCATTCTCCCCCGCTGGAATATCGAGTTTCGTGAATTTACCTCCTGGAAAAACGAGTAATCCAATACTGCCAAAACCAATAATCGTTGATATATACAACAGATTGACCGAATATTGCTCTGTGTAAACAATACAAATCCAGGTTACCCCCATAAACACGGAACTTACAAGAACGCCCGCAATGCCATTGGCTCGGCCATATTGCATCGTATTAAACATTTCTAATGCCATAATCTCTTTTTTAGTAATCCTAATTCGAAACTACAAAAAAAATCTCAAAGCCCTCTGTTTTCAGTTTGAGCCTTGAGATACTTTTTTAAAGGAATATTATCTATTGTTTCTTTTTTGGAAACTTATGCATCAACTGGTTAATGGCATCATTCACTATTAGTTCGCGTTTAACAGACACATTTTTAATCAGTTCTGGCAATACACCCTGCCACACTAATTTGGCCGTTGTTGAATCGTAAAAATCTATCACCAGTGTGCCTTCACGGTAGGTCTCAGAGGAGTAATGAGAGAAGGTTGCACCGTTGCCCCAACCCCAAGTGGAACGAATATAACCAAACCCACCATAAAAGGCGTTGTAAGTTGTTCCAGCCAAACTTTCATCATCCACCACAAAAAGGGTAATATTATAATTGCCCAAAGACTCCAAAAACTCATAGCCCTTTTCGTTAAGCTCCAATTTCAAAGCTTCCTCTATAATTGTTTTGTCTATTTCAGAAAGCTTATGATTGCAATTTTTCTCCCACCCCATAAAGGAGTACGTATTAAACTTAGTGAAATCAACCGTTTTGTCGTACTTAAACTTTGTTTTTCCTTCTAGCGAGCTGGAAGAGATTAATAGAGCAAACAGGACAAGCGATAAATATTTCATGGTATAGGTTTATGCTGGTTTTGGTAATTATTCTCCTGTTACTTCCTCTACCACCACTACTTCATACATATTTTTGCCATCCTGTTGAATAGGTTGATAGTAGGTTTCACCCACCTTAACATACGTAACCTCACCAATTACAACCTCTTCTCCCCCTTCAGGAAGATTCTCAACCACTGTTCCAGCCGTGGG
>JAYVSA010000465.1:0-3574 GCA_043775765.1 Breznakibacter sp.
ATGTTCTGACGATTCACTTCGAGAGGAATAATGTGTTCGTTGTCGCCATGTAAGTAAACAGGTGGGTCTTCATCTGGAAGTCCGTCTGGGATGTCGTATTGCTTGGGTTGATAAAATAATGTCCCTTAAAACTATTTATTTAGTTCCATTTTATTGCGAATGGTCATTGAAATACCATCAAATCCCCAACTGTCGGGATTTAGCTCATTTATTATAAAATAATTTGTTAAGTCATTTGAACCAAGCACACGCTTTACCAATTCTTTACCCGCTTTAATCACCTCGGTCATTTGTTCAGCAGTACTGGTTCCCTTTGAAATCCGTATCTCAATATAAGAGACTTTATCATGAGTAGATTTATCTACCGACTTACCTCCAATAATCCAATTTGACTGGTCAATTTCATCAATTGTTATAACCGTTAAATCGGGATTGCGCCCCATAATTTTTACAATTATATCCATTAATCCAGTTATCAATGAGTCTTTTTGCTCCTGATTAACTTGTTGCTTTACATACTTTACATTTACATATGGCATAATTCTATCTTTAATTAATATTTCCAATCAGGTTACTGCTAAAAATGGTCGGGTCATTCTTGTTATTCTACATTATCGCCTTGAGCACCAGTATTATACTTATTCTCCCCCTATAATTGGTAATGTTAGCTCATTATTATGTTTGATAAAAGTAGTGGAATATTTTGTTTTGGCTAATGGGTTGGCTGATTTTTTAATTCATTGTGTCCTGAATTGGTGACGAGGGTGAGCGATTGCAACGGAAACCCCACAGCGAGGAACGAGCGAGGAGTTGCAGTGGAAAGCGCGACGGCAAGGGGTCTATTGCCTTGGACTTTATAGTTGCCAGAATTGCCCCTCGCCGGCACCCCCAAATGTGCTTAAAAGTGGTGTTAGAAAGTGGCAAGCACTGAAAAATAATGATTTTTATTAAATTTAAAGATAGACCCCATCAAATTCACAATAAATCTAATATAAATCCTACATTATTGTAATAGACCCCCAAAAAGCAACACTTAGATGTACTTATTTTGCAATTCACAAAAGCTACCTATTGAATTTTAAATTTATTTTCAAAAAATATTACTACTGATTATCAGCTTATTACAAAGCTCAAAAACACTAAAATAGGAGCTCTCCAATTTGTTGGCACGGTTGATGAATTACTGCTATCAACTAACAATTTAATTGGAGGATAAAAAGATGAGAAAAATTGCAATTTACGGAAAAGGTGGTATCGGAAAGAGCACCACAACCCAAAACACCGTGGCTGGCTTAGCCGAGATGGGAAAGAAGATTTTGGTGGTGGGTTGCGACCCGAAAGCCGATTCAACACGCCTTTTACTTGGTGGCCTTGCACAGGCAACGGTGCTAGACACGCTTCGCGAAGAGGGTGAAGATGTTCAGTTGGATGATGTGGTAAAACCAGGTTTTAGAGGTACACGATGTGTTGAGTCGGGTGGTCCTGAGCCAGGTGTAGGTTGTGCTGGTAGAGGTATCATTACATCGGTAAACTTGCTAGAGCAATTGGGCGCTTACGATGAGAAGATGTTTGAAACGGATTATGTGTTTTATGATGTTCTTGGAGACGTGGTTTGTGGTGGATTTGCCATGCCAATGCGCGAAGGTAAGGCGCAAGAGATTTACATTGTATGTTCGGGTGAGATGATGGCGATGTATGCGGCTAACAACATTAGCAAGGGTATTGTGAAGTTTGCGGAAGCTGGTGGTGTACGCTTAGGTGGCATTATTTGCAACAGCCGTAAGTGCGACAACGAGCAACCAATGATTGAGGCATTTGCTAAGAAATTGGGTACTCAAATGATTCACTTTGTACCACGCGATAACATGGTTCAACGTGCTGAGATTAATCGTAAAACGGTAATTGAGTACGACCCTACTCACAATCAGGCAGACGAATACAGAATGTTGGCTAAGAAGATTGATGAGAACAAAATGTTTGTAATTCCTACTCCGTTAGAAATGGATGAGCTAGAGGCGTTGTTGATTGAATACGGTGTAGCTAACTAATTGAAAATTAACCCATAAAAAGACAAAGATATGTTACTTATCAGAGCAATTGTACGTCCAGAAAAATCGTCGGTGGTATTAAAGGCACTATTCGATGCAGGGTTTCCTGCAGTAACCAAAATGGCTGTTTTTGGCCGTGGCAAACAGCGTGGTTTGAAAGTTGGTAATATTACCTACGACGAACTTCCGAAAGAACTTTTATTGATGGCGATAAAGGATACCGATAAAGATTTTGTGATTACCACAATTATTGAGGCGGCTCGTACGGATGAGAAAGGTGCTTTTGGCGATGGAAAGATTTTCGTTACTCCTATCGTTGAGACTTACACCGTATCGAACGGCTTAAAAGAGTGTTAATCAGTTATCCAGAACGATAATAACTTAAAATTTTTAGGTATGAAACTTATTCTCGCAATAATCCGCATTGCCAAGATGAACGAAACAAAGATGGCTCTTTCTGAGGCCGGTTTGCCATCGTTTACCGCAGTGGGGGTGTTAGGACGCGGTGCCGGACGTGGCACAGGCCCTAATTACCAGGCCGTTTTAAGCGATCAGGCAAACGCAGAAGCACTTAAAATGATTGGAGCCGAGCCAAGGTTGAAATCGAAAAGGATGATTACCCTGGTGGTTGCTGATTCGAAAAAAGACCTGGCCATAGAAACGATTATCAAAGCCAACCAAACTGGTAACAGTGGCGATGGTAAGATTATAGTTGTTGAGGCATTAGACTCCATTACAGTTCGCACCGGTGCAAAGGGCGAAGAAACGTTAGACTAATAAAAAGGAGGTATCAATGGCAAAAAATGAGATGGATCCACTAAGGTGGAAACAAGAGGTGTTGAAAAAGTACCCCTCGAAAATAGCAAAGAAACGTGAAAAGGGAATTATTGTGCATGAGGGGCCAGATAATATTCAACCAATTATGGCTAACGTGCGAACCATACCGGGCATCATAACTCAACGTGGATGTACTTATGCTGGTTGTAAGGGAGTGGTTTTGGGTCCAACGCGTGATATTGTAAACTTAGTGCATGGCCCTATTGGTTGTAGTTTTTACGCTTGGCTTACGCGTCGTAACCAAACGTTGCCACCAACGCCCGATTCACCTAACTATATGAACTACTGTTTCTCGTCGGACATGCAAGATTCAAACATCGTGTTTGGTGGAGAGATAAAACTAAAACAAGCGTGTAGAGAGGCTTTCGCTCTTTTCAAACCTAAGGCAATTGGTATTTTCTCTACTTGTCCGGTGGGTTTAATTGGAGATGATGTGCATGCTGTGGCACGTGAGATGAAGGCGGAATTGGGTATTAACATCTTTGGTTTTAGCTGCGAAGGCTACAAAGGGGTTAGTCAGAGTGCGGGTCACCATATTGCCAACAACGCTTTAATAAAACATGTTATTGGTTTGAACGACAACTCACCTGAGGGTAAATTCAAAATTAACATGTTGGGCGAGTATAACATTGGTGGTGATGCTTTTGAAATTGAGCGCTTACTTGAGTTATGTGGTATCACTCTTAACT
>JAYVSA010000466.1:0-5047 GCA_043775765.1 Breznakibacter sp.
GTACTTAACGGGAATGGCAATTTTACCTTGCGTATTTAAAAAACCCCAGAGCTTTTCTTGTCTAACAGCCACCAAACCATTTGAAAAACCTTTTACTTCGAAGCCAAAAATACCTTGAAGTTTAAAGTCGGTAATCTCCGTTGTAAGAGCTTCTCCTTTTAGATTGATGAACTCGTAAAGTTTTGTTTGCGGATTTATTGTTACGGCAAATCCATCGGGCGTAAATTCAAAGCATTTTGAATACTTTGCTGGAATAATAAGTTCGCCTTTAGAATTGGCATAGCCCCAGAAGTCGCTATCGGCAGGTTTTACTTGAGTAACAAACTGTTGTGCCGAGATGGATGATACTGAACCTAAGAGTATTAGGAGTGTTAAAAATACGGATTTGCTTTTTGTTGTTTTCATTCGTTAAGATTTATTGGTTTAACATAAATTTTTAAATGCGGTATTCTTTTAATTCTCAAAAATACAACAATTTGCCAAACTAAAGGTGTGTGTTTATCTGTTTTCGTGTGTGATTAATAGATGGGTTTGAATATTAGCTCGAGACCTGTGTTGCCTTGCGTGAGGTGCAAAGCGTGAAACCCCACAGCGCTTTGGTGGAGCTTGTCGGAGCCAATGCGCGAGGAGTTGAAGCAGCGAGCCGACAGCTGGGGCGAAGAGACTAGTAATTGGAAATAGAGTAGAAATACGTTGTGAATAGAGAATTGCCCCAGGTGTCACGCCCAAGTGGTTCGTTAAAATCCTTGAAGGTCGATGTCGTCGCTGTTTCGCATGTCTACCCACTTACCCATTTTTTTTTGTATGACTTTGAAGTGGGGCTGATCGGCGGGTGTGACGAAGGTGATGGCTTGGCCAGGTGACTCGGCTCTACCGGTGCGTCCGATGCGGTGGATGTAGTCTTTGGGCGAGCGTGGGAGTTCGTAATTGATGACGTGGGGCAGGAATTTGATGTCGATGCCGCGCGACATGAGGTCTGTGGCTACCAACACGCGCAAGGTGCCTTCTTTGAAACGTCGGAGGGCGATGGTGCGGGCTTCTTGGCTTTTTTTGCTGTGTATGGCCGAAGCGTCTATGCCATTTTTGCGTAGTTTGTCGGCCACGTTATCGGCCTGATAAATGGATGAGGTGAAGATGAGAACTTGTTGTATGTTGTTGGTTTTGATGATGTAACGAAGCAGTGGTCCTTTTTTTTCTTCGCTCACGAAATAGCCGAGTTGGGTAATGAGTTCAAAGTAATCGCGCTCGGGCTCTATGGTGATTACCAGTGGGTTGATGAGCAAAAACTGGTTGATGCTGGCAACGTCATTGTTAAGCGTGGCGGAGAAGAGGAGGTTTTGGCGCATCACGGGGAGTTTGCCAAAAATGGCTTTCATCTCGTCTTGAAAGCCGAGGTTGAGCATTTTATCGGCCTCATCGAGCACCAAAGTATTTATGGCCGAGAGGTTTACTGCGTTGTAGCTTATTAGTTCGAGGAGTCGTCCAGGAGTTGCAATAAGCACGTTAACGCCTTGAAGCGCCATCATTTGTGGGTTGATGGAGACACCGCCAAAAACGGCCAAACTTTTGATGGGAACGGAAAGATGGGCGCCCATTTGTTGAAATACTTCGCGTACTTGCACAGCCAATTCACGCGTTGGTACAAGTACAAGCACATTTACGTGTCGATTTCGGGTGGGTGCCATGGTTTGCAAATTGGTGAGAATTGGCAATACGTAACTGGCGGTTTTTCCTGAACCTGTTTGGGCAATTGCCAAGAGGTCTTTTTTTGCTAAGATGGCAGGAATGGCTTGTTGCTGAATGGGGTATGGCTGGGTGTAATTGAGCTGAGCCAATACTTTTAGCAATTCGGGCGATAGACCTAGTTCAGAAAATGGCATGTTGTGCGGTGTTTTGTATGATGAAATATTTCGGGGCAAAGATAGGAGAATTTATTGTGATTTTCGTGGCTTGTTATCGGACAAAGACGGGATTGTTGGGCGTGCTTCGTTGTGGGTTGTAGTGGTAGCCAAGGCCTTCAAAGGCTATTATGTTACTCGGATGGCCGATGGTTGGCGAACAGAGAAAGCGCGCCATGCTACCACGTGCCTTTTTGGCAAATACAGAGACTACTTTATATTTTCCGCCGCTAAAATCGAGAAACTGCGGGGTGATGATGGTGCCAGAAATCTCTTTAGCGTTGATTGATTTGAAGTATTCGTCGGAGGCTAAGTTCACGAGCGTTTGATGGGTTGTTTGGCCAACGAGCTGGTTGATGTGGGTGGTTATTTTCTCGCGCCAAAAGTGGTAGAGGTTATCGCCTTGCGGATTGATGAGTTTGGTTCCCATTTCGAGACGGTAAGGTAAAATGGCATCGAGCGGCCGCAATATGCCGTAGAGACCCGAAAGAATGACGATTTGTTTTTGTGCGGTATTGAGTTCGCTAGGAGTTATGGTATCGGCATCGAACCCGTTGTAGGTCTCGCCCCGAAAGGCAAAGATGGCGTTCTGTGATTTTGTTGCTTGAATGGGGAAGTGCCAATCTTGAATTCGGTGGTAATTGAGGTTTGCCAAATCGCGACTAATAGCCATAAGCTCTTGTAACTCATTGATAGAAAGAGTTTTTAGCAAGTTGTTCAAGAGCATACTCTCTTGCGGAAAGACAATTTTTGAGGCTGGTTTCACTAGAAGTGCTGTGGAGAAGTCTACTGTTTTGGCGGGAGAAAGAACTATTATCATATATTTTGGGGATATTCAAAACACAAAGATAGGTTTTGTAGTTGTAGTAATTGAAAATGATTGACCAACGGAGGAAGGAAAACGGAATTAACAACCATGAGGCTGTTTTAAAAGGAGAATATTTGTATCGCATGAGATATTTTAGACAGTTGCAGTAAAAGTTAAAGACGTTGGCTTGCTAATTTTTGGCAATGAATTGGTAATAAATAAAATAAGTGTAAATTCGAAACGAAATTCAGATATGACAAATTTAGAACAACAGTGGGATGAGGTTTTG
The DNA here is from genome assembly GCA_043775765.1 of Breznakibacter sp. GTDB lineage: Bacteria > Bacteroidota > Bacteroidia > Bacteroidales > Marinilabiliaceae > JAGPHP01. The sequence goes on from JAYVSA010000466.1 coordinate 2,996, forward strand.
CTCGCCATGAGCAAACATTTTGGCATTACGGCCAACTACGATTTTTTACTTTTTATGGTGGGAATTCAGGAGAAGGGGTGTGGTTTTATCAATTTCTCGAAGCAAGACAAAATGGATTTAATCAATTTGGCTAAGTGTAGAATGCTCGAACGGGAAGGAATGCTTGAGGAGAATGGAGAAGAAGAGGGGTGGGCATTGTTTACGCCTAAGTTAACCTATTTGTCGCTCTCAGATGGCGAAAAGGACGAGATTATCAAGCGTCAGATGATCGATTATTTAAAGCAAACGCAACAGTTTATCAATTAAGAATGAAGAAATTACTGCTAATTTTATTACTTGTATCATTAAGTTTTATTGGCTGTAAGAAGCGCACCACCGATGTTGTAACAATAAAAACCATTTATGGCAATATTCAAATTGAGCTTTATAACTCAACGCCTCAGCATAAAGCCAACTTCATAAATCTTGTTAATGCAAAATTCTACAATGGTCTTATCTTTCATCGTGTCATAAAGGGGTTTATGATACAAGGAGGTGATCCTACCTCTCGGGAGGCCGCACTAACTACTGTTGTTGGAAGCGGTAACGTCTCCTACACGCTTCAGCCCGAAATTCGTTATCCTTATGCTTTTCATAAGCGCGGTGTTATTGGTGCTGCGCGGTTGAATGATGCGGAAAACCCAGACCATCGCTCCTCTGGATGCCAGTTTTATATTGTTCAAGGCGTTAAATATTCCGATGAAGAGTTGGATGGATTTGAACTGGCTCAAAAGAAACAATATAAGGAAAAGCGCTTTAAGGAGCTACAAAAGAGCCATCAAACTGAAATCGATTCATTGTTCAAGCTCAAGCAGTGGTTGAGTGTAGACGAGCTTAAAGATCGTTTTGTAAGACGTATTGAAAAGGAGGTACAGACAACAGATTCTCTTTATAAAATACCCGTTGCACTACGCGAGATTTATAAAACAGAGGGCGGTATACCATATCTCGACAAGGAATATACCGTTTTTGGTGAGGTAATAAGCGGCATGGGTGTGGTTGATAAGATAGCTGCTCTTCCTACCGATAGCAATGATCGACCAAATATCAACATCATCATTAGTGCCTATCTCAATTGAGTTTGCTATTCTCTAAAAAGATGAATTGAACCAGTTTTGGATACATTGTAACCATCGGGTCCTGTTGCCTCAATTGAATAGAAGTAAACTCCCGTTGGAGCATCTCCTCCATCCCATCCTTGACCGGGGTTGTCTGATTCGTACAACACTCGTCCCCAGCGGTTTACAATGGTTATAGAATAGGATTGAAGCGAAATATAATCGACTCTAAATTCATCATTATTACCATCGCCATTGGGCGTAAAAGTATTTGGAATGCCTATAAATGCAGTGTGCATGTTAATAATATAATCGGTAGAATATACTGATGGACATCTTGTTACGTCATTTCCCAAAGCCATTATTACCTTGTACTTCCCTGCTTTATCGAAGGTGAAAGACTGAGATTTGTCGTCGCGAACTTTGTGGTGTTCCGTTGAATCTGTGATACCAGAGATATTTACCTCGGCAAAAGTGTAATTGCCCTTAGAGGTATTATTGAAGGTAACGGTAAATGGAGTGCTTCCAATTATTGGAATCGTATCAACTTTGTCGAGTTTTGTTTCATAAGATTTTGAAAGACTTACAATTTTAAGGCTGGCACGCATCCCTAAAGCCTTATAGGTAGAGTCAATTGCCTTGTTTAGGGTGGATAGGTTTAAGATGGTTCCAACCGTAACGGAGTATTTTGTATTCTCAAAAGGTTGCTGAAATTCAGGATTCCAAACTTGAGGTATTGTGTTGGCGCTGTCTACCGGATTTGCAATCCATTGGTAAGTAAGTTTATAATCGACTTGTTTTGTTTCGCTCGGCTTTACCGGGTTGCGATAGGTTAGCGGTGTTGTGGTTGTAATTGCTTGAAGCGATATGTTTGTACAGTTTGTTTTTAGGGTGTCTACTCGCACCGAGTCGAGGGTTATTTTTGGTTCAAAAGTCCAGCAGTAAGTGTAAGTTG
>JAYVSA010000467.1:0-3312 GCA_043775765.1 Breznakibacter sp.
CGCATATCCATGAGGTGAGCACCAAAAGGGCTTTGAGAAGCAGTAAGAACTGGTATTTTGAATCGATGTATGGGATGAAAAATACCGAATTGTCGCACAAAATTTCAAGCCTCGACATATAATAGACCGTAGAGATAAGCGCCAAATTTGTGGCCGTACTCCCTAATAACACTGGTAAAACAGCATTTTTATCAACGGAGAGCTTTTTGAAAATATCATAAACCCCAAGCGAAAGAGCCGAGAAGATGGCAAAGGTAATCCACATAAACGTTAGAAGTAAATTAAACGCTGCAAAAGTAGTTTAAAAGCAAATAGATAATAACGGTAAATGATCAGTTTCTTTCACCTAGCCTCCTTTCAATTGGGCTATTATCTTACAGGTTCACAAATAAAAATAGAAGATAGCGTCTTTAAACGTTATTAATTTTTCATACGTATGCTACTTTTAAGGTCATTTCCACATTCTTATCCAATAGTTTTACTAAATTTATATATCAAATGTTATGATTTTAACATCATAAATAAAATCATTTTCAGATACCATCCTAGTCACCCTAAAAGTAAGGGTTTATGAAGCGCATTTGTGAAACTACCTAGTTTATGGATAAGATAAAATTATTTACAAGCATCCGAATAGCTGTTGTAATGGCTGTGTTTACGGCGCTTTTATTTATTTTTCTATTTGTATATATAGGCATTAATCAGCGAAAAATAGCCTACGAAGAGTCCAAACGTTGGGCACAAGAAGTGTCACACAAGGCAGCCATGGAAACAGAATCCTACTTACACCCAGCCCTTGTTGCAGCTCAATCAATGGAAGAGAAGGTTATAATATACAAAAAGCTTGGGGGCAACAGGTCGGAAGTAACAAAAATGCTTATCAATACCATCGACGACAATCCAAACTTTATGGCCGCATGGATTCAAACAGAACCAATGGCATACGACAAAAAAGATTATCTATTTAAAAACAAAGAGGTTTACGATGATCGAGGTACAATGTCTGTAACCTATTTCAAGTTCAATAACTCTATCCTATTTGAGAAGAACGAAATAAATGATTTCCAAGAAGATTATTACACCATTCCCAAAGAGACAAAACAAGAGTTAATACTCAATCCATTCTTTTATACCTATCACGGCCACAACCATCAGTTTTATCAAACCTCTGCAGTGGTGCCTATTCTTATAGATTCAGTTTTTTTAGGCGTGTTAGGCATCGATATAGACTTAGCCGATTTGCAAAATAAATTATCTAAAATAAGACCTTATACTGATGGTTTTGTTACTCTTATCACTAACAGTGGAACCATTGTATCGCATAGAGATACGGCGCTTATCAACAAAAACTTCTATTCGTGCTTAAATTCATCTGAAAGGCACAAATACCAAGAGCTAAAGAGAGGCGACAATCTTTTTTTAGAAACAAAATCGGAGTTTTCTGGACTGCAGGTATTTCGTTTCTTCTACCCAATTAATGTTGGCAAAGGAACAAAACCTTGGTCTATAATGGTTGAAATACCTTTAGATGCAACTTCAGCACAATCCAAACAACATACTTATGTTGCTGTTGCCATTTTATTGGTGGGCCTACTTCTTTTGGCTTTTTTAATTCTAAATCTCATAGACAGAAATAGGTTTGAAATAGCCATGAATACGGCCTTTAATGAGCTCGACGAGCAAAAGAGTGAACTCATAAAAAGCGAAAAGAAATACAGAGATCTCATAGAACTTTTGCCTCAATCAATATGGGAAACAGACCTGTCGGGTAAGTTTACTTATGTTAATAAACAGGGGCTCGAGCTTTATGGTTATTCTCACAACGATTTATTGAATGGTGTAAACATGGCCGATGTCTTAGTACCTGAAGATAGGAAAAAAGCCTTCAATAAACTTACAGACATCATCAAAAGTAAAACACTGTTGCCTGGAGATGAATATGTTGGTTTAAAAAATGGAGGTATTCCTTTTCCTACACGAGTATTTGCTTCGGCAGTCTATGAAAACAACCAAGTAGTAGGTTTTAGAGGTGTTACCTTTGATATGACTGATATCAAAAATGCACAACTTGAATTAAAAGAGAGTGAAGAGCGTTATAAAACCATGGTTGAGGCTTTTCCCGACATTATAATGCTTACAAACTTAAACGGGGAGATCATCTTTGCCAATAAAGCCTTAGAATTAACCGTAGGATTAAAAAAAGAAGATTACTCGAACCCCAATAGAACGGCTAAAATTCACCCCGACGATAGTGAGTTTGTGAGAGATACGGTGAAGAAATTGTTGGCCTCGCAAGAAAAGCACACCGGAATTATTGAAAATAGGTTTATAGATACAAAAGGAAAAATACACTGGTTTAGTGGTATTATTTCCAAATTGTATTTAAACAATGAAATGGTATTACAAACTATTTCTCGCGACATTACGGAACAAAAATATATTCAACGAGAACTCGATTTGTACCGTTTCGACCTCGAGATTATGGTTAAGGAACGTACCGATGAGCTTGAAGTGGCCAATGAGGAGTTAAATGTAACCAACGAGGAGTTGCTTTCGCAAAGAGAGCGTCTCGAAGAGAGTCTGCTTGAGCTAAGAAAAGCCCAACAACAGCTGGTACAGGCCGAAAAAATGGCCTCGCTCGGCATTCTTGTAGCTGGTGTGGCGCATGAAATAAATAACCCTCTCAACTACATTAATGGTGGCGTTTTGGGCATCCAAACCTATCTCGAAGAACACTTTAAAGAGAATCTGGAGGATCTTCTGCCACTTATTGAAGCTGTTAATATTGGGGTTGATAGAGCCGCCGATATTGTTAAAAGTTTAAATAGATTTAGTCGCCAATCGGATTCTACCACCGAAAAATGCAACCTTCATTCGGTCATTAATAGCTGTTTGGTTATTCTAAATAATCAACTTAGAGACCGCATAGAAATCATTAAAGATTTTTCCAGCGAGTCTATTGAACTTATCGGAAACGAAGGAAAAATGCATCAAGTTTTTCTCAATATTCTCACCAATTCCAGTCATGCTATTGCCGATAAAGGCACCATTGAAATTTGCACCCAAATAACCAACAACAAAGTTATTGTAACCATAAAAGATAACGGTTCGGGCATAAAAAACGACGACATAAAGAAAATATTTGATCCATTTTTTACCACCAAAGAACCCGGTAAAGGAACAGGCTTAGGCCTATCTATAACCTATCAAATTGTGCAAGAAATGAATGGGTATATTGAGTATGAATCTATTCCAAACATTGGCACAACAGCAATATTAACGTTTCCACTACAAAAAACTAACTCATGAATA
>JAYVSA010000468.1:0-3648 GCA_043775765.1 Breznakibacter sp.
CATGAAGCGGCAACAAAAGATGGTCTTTTGGTTGGATATTCTTCGGGAGCTGCACTTTGGGCCGCTATTGAAATAGCTAAACGACCTGAAAATAAAGGAAAACGTGTGGTTGTGCTTTTGCCAGATACAGGCGAACGTTACTTGAGCACCTTTAACATATAAAAAGCGTTAAATGCTTTTTTAATTATACCAAAATGAGTGAGGTTTCGTTTGCAAAATCATACATTTGCGCTAAAAACAAGAGCCTCACTCATTTGTTATTTATAGAATTATTCAAAATATTAGGAGATAAATTGATATGCCTACTTCAAATACACCCCTTTTTGCAGCCGACAAGCTCGAACAAATAGAAAAACTCTATAGCTCTCTTTCGCAAGAACAACTTGTGTGGATAAGCGGTTATTCGGCTGGATTGAGCAGTTACACCAAACTTTTTGGTAACGTGGCGCCTTTACTTTCTGGCGAATCAGTACCAACGCATGTTGAAGTTGCAAAACGGAAATTAACTATTCTTTATGGCTCACATTCAGGGAATTGCAAGGGAATTGCAAACGATGCTTTAAAGGTAGCGCAACAGCTCAATATAGAGGCTACGGTGGCCGATTTGTCGCAATACAAAACCAAGAATATTAAAAATGAGCAAGACGTTTTAATTATAGTCTCAACTCATGGACAAGGGGTTCCGCCCATGGCTGCCGAAGAACTTTACGCCTTCTTACACGGCAAGAAAGCTCCTCGTTTGGACGATATTCGCTTTGGTGTTATTGCCTTGGGCGATAGTAGCTACAAGCTTTTTTGCAAAACAGGCTACGACTTTCAGTCTCAATTTGAGGCACTCGGGGCTAAATCGGTTTCGCATATTGCTGCGCTAGACGTGGATTACAAAGATGCTATCGAGTCGGTGCTCCACGATGTGGTCAGTAAGTTTGTAGACGTGAGTGAGTCGAAGGCAACTACAACAACTTCCGCTCCTAAAACGACCGCTGTTTCTGATGAGATTTTTGAGGCCGAACTAACCAATAAGGTGCTTTTGAATGGTAGAGGTTCTGAAAAAGAGACTTATCACTTAGAAGTTTCTTTAGAGGGTAGCACTATTTCATACCAACCAGGAGACGCACTTGAAGTTTATGCCACCAACAACCTCGAATTAGTTGATAAGATATTGAAACAGTTGCAAATAGACCCAGAATACGCTGTTCTTGTAGGCGGAAAATCGGTTACCATTCGCGAAGCACTGCACTACCACTATGAAATAACAGTGGTAACGCCTCCTGTGGTTAAGAAAATATCAGAAGTAGTTGGCAATGATAATTTGAAAGGTTTATTGGCCGATGGCGATAAATTTGAAAAATATCTCTTTGGAAGCGATTTGCTCGATATTTTAGTCGATTATTCTATCGACTTATCGGCCAAACAGTTAACTGATGTTTTACGCAAACTTCCTCCGCGCTTATATTCTATTGCTTCGAGTTTAGACGCTAATCCAGAAGAGGTGCATATTACTGTTGGTGCTGTACGATTTGAAAAGAACAGCCGTGGCAGAGAGGGTGTGGCCTCTACCTTTTTGGCCGATAGAGTGCCCGAAGATGGTAAACTCGCCATTCGCATCAAGGCAAATGATGGATTCCGCCTTCCAGCAGATAACAATGCGCCTATTATAATGGTTGGTCCAGGAACTGGAATTGCTCCTTTTAGAGCATTTTTGCAACAACGAGAGGCCGATGAGGCGAAAGGAAAGAATTGGCTGGTGTTTGGAGATCAGCATTTTACAACCGATTTCTTGTATCAGGCCGAATGGCTTAAGCAACGAGAAAATGGGTTGCTCACCAAGTTAGATGTTGCTTTTTCGCGCGATCAGGCCGAGAAGGTTTATGTACAACATCGCCTTAAAGAGAACTCAAAAGAGGTGTTTCAGTGGTTGCAAGAGGGTGGTTACTTTTATGTGTGTGGCGATATGAAACGCATGGCTAAAGATGTTAAAGATACCTTGTTGGAGATTATAAGCAAGGAGGGTAATTTTACACAAGATGCTACTAATGAGTATTTTAACAACTTGAGAAAAAGCCATCATTATCAGGAAGATGTTTATTAGAAACACATAGAAATAGGCTAGAGATACAATAGAAATAGATAGAAATAAACGTAATATGTCAGCAAATAAAATAATTCCACAAGTTGAGTGGAAACCATCAGAAATAGAGAAACTGAAAATTGAGAGTAACTACCTCAGAGGCACCATTGTAAAGTCGTTGGCCGATAGAGCTACTGGTTCTGTTGCGCCTAAAGATGCACAGTTAATAAAGTTTCACGGGAGTTACCAACAAACGGATAGAGACCTTGATGCCGAGCGTAAGACCTCAAAACTCGAACCGCTTTATAGTTTCATGATTCGTGTACGTGTTCCAGGTGGTGTATCTACATCGGCGCAATACTTGGCTTTCGATGCCATTGCTGATAAATATGGTTCGGGTACTTTGAAACTCACAACGCGCCAAGCGTATCAGTTTCATGGACTTCTGAAGCATAACATGAAAAACACCATGCGTGCTATGAACGCCACGTTGCTCGACTCTATTGCGGCGTGCGGCGATGTGAATAGGAATGTGATGTGTACGTCGAACGAAGGGTTATCGCCTATTGTACCCGAGGTTTGCAAGTATGCCAACGAAATAAGCGAGCATCTTTTACCAAAGACTAAGGCGTACCATGAAATTTGGCTCGATGATAAATTAGTAGCTGGTGGCGAACCCGATTTTGAACCTATTTATGGTGTAACTTATTTGCCTCGTAAATTCAAAATTGCCATTGCTATTCCTCCATATAACGATGTAGATGTTTTTGCCAACGATTTAGCGCTTATTGCCATTGAGAAAGATGGTGTTTTGCTAGGTTTTAACATAGCCGTTGGCGGTGGCATGGGTACCTCATTTGCCGAGGCGGGCACTTATCCGCGTTTGGCCGATGTAATTGGTTATATATCAAAAGATAAGACCATTCAGGTGATTGAAGAGATTGTGAAAATACAACGCGACAACGGCAACCGCGAAAACCGTCGATTCTCACGTTTGAAATATACTTTAGATCGTATTGGAACTCCACAATTTATTGCCGAATTGGAGGCGCGTTTGGGTTATGCTTTAGAAGCCACTAAACCGTATAAGTTCGATTCCAATTGCGATGTTTTTGGATGGAGAAAAGCGGCTTCGGGTAAGTGGACACTAGGTTTGTTTATTGAGCACGGGCGTGTGAAAGATGAGGCGAACTATAAGTTGAAAACGGCCTTAAGAGAGATTGCCCAACTTCATATTTGCGATTTCAGACTTACAGGAAATCAGGGTTTGGTTTTGGGTGATGTAAATGAAAAAGATAAAGTTAAAATTGACGCCATTATTGCAAAGTATCATATTGGTAGTCATAAAGTTATATCGGCGCTACGCCGAAACGCTATTGCGTGTGTTGCCCTAAATACGTGCACTTTGGCATTTGCTGAGGCGGAGCGTTATTTGCCAGATTTGATTACCAAGATTGATAAATTGATGAATGCCAACAAGTTGGGTAACGATGAGATTTTGATACGAATGACTGGTTGTCCGAACGGTTGTGGTCGTCCGTTTTTGGGCGAGATAGGCTTAGTTGGACGCTCACTGG
>JAYVSA010000469.1:0-4767 GCA_043775765.1 Breznakibacter sp.
TGAGATGCGCCTTTTTCTCGCCCCTTTCCACCACCGCCGCCAGTTCAAATCCGTCATGAAGTTCTAAAAAAGGCGCATGAAATATCTTACCCGACATCCCAAAAGCCAAAAGGCCTGTTTTTATTGGTGTTTTCATCTATTATATGTTTAGTTCCGTTATCACTTTCGCACTCACTTTACCCAAAAGTAATCAATTGCGTGAAACTTACGCCCATTATAAACCCAAAATTCCTATTTTTCAAGATGCTACTTTGGGCGTGCCGGCAGGTGGCAGTCTGGGTCACAACCAGTCCAAGGCTAATATTTAAAACCCCATTATTCTCGCCACCCGCCGTCGGTCTGTCGCTCATACTCCTCGCCCAGCGCTTCCGCAAGCTCAGCTGCTGTTCTGTGGGGTATTTCGCTTTCGCCCTCACGCGGCCCTAAACACCAAGTTGCAAGCATCTTCAAAACAATTGAGGTGCGAGCCTTAAACCCAAAATCCGTTCTCGTTGTACAATTATTTTTTTATTCATCCGTTGTAATTAGCAACAACTCATCAAACGATTGCAATTTGTGAGATTAAAGAAAAAGTGTTAATTTTCGTCAAATTTCAATAAGAATAGTTAGCATTAGAATCGACACTGTTTTTGACATAACAACTATGAAAACGTTCATTGATCCAATCGCACCACTTGTAAATGGTGTAAAAAAGGCATCACTCTATTTTCTATTTATCCTTCTTTCATTCCATCTTTCGGCTCGCGATAAAGCTTTAGGTATTCCATTTATCACCAATTATACCAAAGGAGAAATTGGCTTTTCGAGTCAAAATCATGGTTTTGTTCAAGATTCAAGAGGGGTTATTTATGTTGCCAACGATTTTGGAATACTGGAGTTTGATGGTCAGAAATGGGGAATTATTCAAACATCTACCAACCGATCGAACATCATTTCGTTAGCAGTAGATAAAAACAATCGAATCTATGCGGGTGCTCAAGGCGATATTGGGTATCTCGACTACCATAATGAATACAAGCTTATTTTTCGTTCTCTTTTAGATAAAATTCCACTCGCCGATAGGCAATTTGGTGATGTGGGGCAAACTCATGTGACCTCGCAGGGGGTGGTTTTTCACTCTTGGGATGCCACTTTCATTTACAAGAACGACACCATAAAAGTTCTTAAGTTTAAAGAGTTAGCCAAGAAATCTTTCCTCATTAAAGATACGGTTTATGTTCAGGCCAATAATGGCATCTATAAATTGGTGAATGATGCTTTTGTGCGGGTAAATTTCTCTTCCTATTTCAACGATAAGGAGATTGCTTTTATGCTTCCTTACTCCGACAATAGTTTTTTGGTAGGTACTTGTTTAAATGGGGTTTATATAGCAAAAGGATCCGATATTAAACCTTTTGTGTGCCTAGAACATGGTGCTGCAATGAACTACCATTTGGTAGACGGCATTTTGCTGAAGAATGGAAATTATACTTTCATTACCGCACAAAATGGTGTTTTGTTGATTGATGCGTATGGTAATTTGCTTCAACATCTTACTAAAACCGATGGACTTCAAAGCAACCGTATTATGGGTTTAATGGCCGATTGCTTTGGAAATATCTGGCTCGGAAGCACGGGGGTTGACTATGTGGAATTATCCTCACCTATTACGATTCTTCCAATCAATCAGGATGAGCCATTCTCTGTGTATGCCTCTATTGTGTTCAAAGAGAACCTCTATGTTGCTACCAACAGCGGCATTTATTACACGGCTTGGAGTGCATTAGCGAAAAACACAAGCGAGAAACCAGTCTTTAAAAAAGTACCAAATTTGCCCGATATTACGTGGAATCTTCAAAATATTGACAACAATTTGATTGTCTCTACCAAGGACGGCTTTTACCAAATTACGAACGAGAGAGCAGAACTCCTTGCAAAAACGGAAGGCGCTTGGCTGGTTAAAAAAATTGATAATGAGCCCGATTTACTTATTGGTGGCACATACACTGGTTTGGTATTGCTCAAAAAAGTGAATCAAAAATATCAGTTAGTGGGCAAAATTGCAGGTTACACCGAGTCGAGCAGAGTGCTGGAACAAGATAAATTGGGCAACGTTTGGACCTCTCATGGATATAAAGGAGCCTATAAACTCTCGCTAAACAAGCAGTATACTGAGGTTGTGAAACAGACTCTTTATGATCATAAAAAAGGTTTTCCAACCAACATGTACATTGGTGTTCACAGCATTAATAATGACCTTGTCTTCTCCTCGCAATATGGCTTTTATTCATATGATTCGGTTGCCGACTCTATGATTATAAACAAGAGTTTTGCCGAAAAAATTGGCACTACGCAACATGTTCGCCTATTGGAACAAAATAAAAATCGTGTTTGGTTCATCTTTGGAGACACGACGGGGTTCATTGAGAGTTTTGCCGATGGCTCCATATCCATTAACACATCACCTTTTAATAAACTGGCCGAATACTATATTCCTGGTTTCGAAAACATTTGCTTTTTACCCGATGGCGATGCTCTCATTGGCACCAAAAAGGATTTGATATATTACAACTCACAAACACAAAACTTGAGCAACACTCCATTTAATGTGCTTTTGCGCACTGTGGATATGCCCGTAAACGGCATGACTATTTACGACGACAAATACCAATATTTGTGCGATACGCTCATTAACCCAAATCCTACCATTGAGTATGCCAACAATAATCTGATTTTTCGCTTCTCGGCCAGCTTTTATGAGAGTATTAAGAGTTTGAAATTTAAGTATTATCTCGAAGGATTTGACAAAAAAGAGTCGAGTTGGATTGCTGAAAACCATAAAGAATACACCAATTTACCCGAAGGAGATTATATTTTTAGGGTAAAAGCAAAAAACATATATAACGTTGTGAGCAATGAAGCAACCTACTCTTTTAAGGTGTTACCGCCTTGGTACAGAACCCTTTATGCTTATATTTTTTACCTTTTGATGCTTGGTGGCATTGTTTGGCTGGTGTTTAGAGCCAGAAGCGCCCAACTTCGTAAGCAAATGAGGAATTTTATGGATAAGCAATTGAAGCGAAATGCCCTTCAAGAGGCTGAGTATAATGAAGATAAACTGCGAGCTGAACTTGAAAGTAAAAGCAATGAATTGGCTTCGTTGGCCTCCAATGTGATATATAAAAACGAACGTATTAATGAGATTAAAGCCAAACTATCCGAACTGGTGCCTATTGCCACTGATTCGGTTAAAAGAAAATTGAATTCCGTGTTGGAGTTTATTGATAAAGAACTCGATGACGACAACTGGGACGATTTTGAGTATCGTTTTAATCAAACCCACAACAACTTTATTAAAAGATTTAAGGAAGCCTATCCTGAACTTACGCCCAAAGATTTGAAGTTTTGTGCCTATTTGCGAATGAATCTCAGCACCAAAGAGATTGCGCAACTCTTGAATATGACCATTCGTGGGGTGGAGAATGCGCGCTATCGTATTCGTAAGCGTCTTGAGTTAGATTCGGAAGAGAATTTGACGAATTTTATAATTTCATTCTAGTCTCCCCAGTGGGTAACTATTGAAATTATCCAGCAGACTAGCCGTTAAACTCACCAGAACTATGCCCTATGAGAACTTCACTTATGCTTGTCTATCTCCCAAAGTAGTCCATCACACCATCCTTTTTTATTTTTTGTGCAGATTTATACCGATGCTAATTCGCTAATACAGTGGGGTTAGAGCAACTCTTATTGTTTTATTATCAATTTCTTTACATTAAATTAAAACAAAGAACTCTCCAAACAGTTATATTTGAATCTTTATTTAAACTGTTCAACTGCCCAGATAATAGAATATCAAACTATAACTAATTTTTAATTTTAAAATTTAATTACATGAAGAAAAAAATGTTTGTGTTGACATTTCTGGTCTTGTCAACGTTTAAATTAATGGCGCAAAGCGAGATGATCATCGGTCAGATTTGCATGTTCTCAGGTAATTTTGCACCTCAGGGATGGCTTTATTGCGAGGGTCAAGAGTTGTCAATCTCTCAGTACGAAGTTTTGTATACCATTATTGGTACAACTTATGGTGGCGATGGTGTTAACACCTTTAAGTTGCCCGATTTTAGAGGTAGAGTGCCTATTCATACAAGTCAGTCACATCCTTTAGGACAAAGTGGCGGTGAGGCAACTCATACACTTACGACCAATGAGATGCCTGCTCACACTCATACTTTAGGGAGCAATAGCGTTGCCCTAGCCGCAAGTTCGGCTAACGGAACGGTTAATTCACCCAAGAATAACTATTATGCCGTCAATACCAAATCGGGTAACGAGTATGCTACTACCACAGATTTGCAAACAAATGCCATCTCTTTAACACCAACCACAGTAGGTGTATCAGGTGGTTCGCAACCGCATAATAATCAAAAGCCCTTTCTAACGATAGGGTATATTATCTGCTATCAAGGAATATATCCTAGTCGTCAATAAAAATTGAAAACGTTTATAATATGAAAAGATTAATTTTTACCCTTTTAATACTTACGGTACTTGGAGTTAAATCCAAAGCACAAGAAGAGCCTTTGATGGGCGAAATACAGATGTTTGCTGGTGATTTTGCTCCACGAAATTGGGCTTTTTGTAATGGTCAATTACTGGCTATTAATCAAAATCAAGCACTCTTCTCCCTCTTAGGTACTACTTATGGTGGTAATGGAATAAACACCTTTGCGCTACCTAATCTACAAGGCTCCATGGCTATTGGTGCTGGTTATGGCCCAGGCT
>JAYVSA010000470.1:0-2864 GCA_043775765.1 Breznakibacter sp.
GAACGAAAATCATTTAAACGACTCAAAAGAGAGTAATTATGGGCTAATGTCTTTCCAAACCCAAAACCTGGGTCGATGATGATATTGCAAACGCCCAGCAAATTAAGTTTTTGAAGTTTGTGCGACAACGAGAGAATTACTTCGGAAGCAACATCAACATATCGAGGAGCATCTTGCATTGAATTTGGTTTACCTTGAATATGCATTAAAATATAAGCTAAACCTAATTCCGCAACTGCAGCAAACATTTGCTCATCCCATTCACCACCGCTTATATCGTTAACAATTTGAATTCCTGCGGTATCATAAGCCTTTCTAACAATTTCGGAACGATACGTATCTAACGAAATTGTTAGTTTTGGAAACTCCTTACGCAAGCCAATTAACACAGCTTCAAGTCTGCCCCACTCTTCTTCTGCGGAAATCAATTCAACACCTGGTTTCGATGAAAAGGCACCAATATCAATAATTGATGCACCGTCATCAACCATCTTAGAAACCTTATTCAATACCTCTTGTAAATTCGTAGCACAACTCGGGGCATAAAATGAATCGGGAGTAATATTCACAATTCCCATTACTATTGGGGAGGTTAAAGAGATTAAGTCACCACCAAAATTAATCAACTCATTATTATTCAACATATTACTTAATCTTGCATTTTGCCATCAGTTCATCCTCAATAAAAAGTTCTAACTGGTCATTAACATTCAACTTGCCTACACCTGCAGGAGTTCCCGTAAAAATAACATCGCCAATTTTTAACGTAAAAAACTGAGAGACATAAGCAATAATGGAATCAATAGAAAAAATCATATCCGAAGTGCGACCTATTTGTTTGACCTCATCATTAATTTTAAGCGAAAAACCAATGTTTTGAAGATTCACATAACGCGATTTAGGCACAAATTCGGACATTAAAGCTGAGTGATCAAATCCCTTCGCTTTTTCCCAAGGTAAACCCTTCTTTTTTAACTCATCTTGTAAATCTCGAGCGGTAAAATCAATTCCAACACCAATCTCCTCGTAATAGCGATGTGCAAAACGCTCTTCTATATTTTTCCCTAACCGATTTATTCTCACCAAAATCTCCACTTCGTAATGAAAGTCATTAGCAAATTTAGGCAAGAAAAAAGGTTGATTACTCTTAAGAAATGCTGTTTCTGGTTTTAAGAAAATCACGGGTTCGGCAGGAACAGGATTATTTAATTCTCCCGCATGCTCGCGATAGTTTCGTCCGATACAAATGATTTTCATGCTAGATTTTTTGATTGAGTTTGCGTAATTTAATGGCCGTAAGAGTCCGTTTCGTGTCGAGAGGAAAATCGGCTTGCATCATCCAACCATAAAACCCGAAATCTTTCTCTAATACCTCTTCAACGCGCTTGCCTTTGTGCTTTCCAAAATTGAAAATTTCACAATTTTGATCATCATAAATCATTCTTCCAGCAAAATCGACGTTTCTATTGAAAGATGAAAATTCTGCAAGTTTCTCTATATCATTTTCTAAAGAGTCATATTTATCGAGTTGATTTTTAAGAACTTCGTAAGTTGCTCTTACATCAGCTTCGGCGCTATGAGCGTTTTTCAAATCTTTATCGCAGTAAAACTTATAGGCAGCCTCCAGATTTCTCTTTTCCATTTTATGGAAGATTGTTTGTACATCAACAAACTTGCGCTTTTTTAAGTCAATATCTATTTCTGCTCTTAAAAACTCTTCTGATAGCAATGGAATATCAAATTTATTCGAATTGTAGCCGCCAATATCTGCACCCTCCATGAATTTAACTATCGTTTTGGCTACCGACTTAAACGTTGGGCAATCTTTTAAATCGTCATTGGTAATACCATGAACGGCTATTGCCTCTTCTGAAATTGGTTTTTCGGGATTAATTCTTAAAGTCTTCACCTCTTCCGAACCATCTAAATTCACTTTAAGAATGCATATTTCAATAATTCTATCGTCAGACACACTTAAGCCTGTGCTTTCAATGTCGATAAAGACAATAGGATTTTTAAGTTTTAAATTCATTTTTATTTTTTATAGTGTACACAAACTTATATAAAAATATCGATTTATAAAGGGCTAGAGTCGTAGGATATTTATAAAAAAAGCCATCGATTTGATGGCTTTTAAAAAATCTATTCGATTATTTTTTATTTTTTATAATCCACTCTTTGGCATTTACAAAAGCTTTAATCCAAGGAGTTACCTCTTCATTCTTTTTATCCAACTGATAATTTGGCCATTGCCATGGGAAAATCGCGCGCTCTAAGTGAGGCATCATGGCCAAATGACGACCATCATTTGAACAGATAGCAGCAGTATTAAAGTCGCTACCGTTTGGATTTGCTGGATAGGTAGATGCGCTATATTTTCCAATAACATTGTATTGGTCTTCGCTATTTGGCATGCTGAATTTTCCTTCGCCATGAGCTACCCAAACACCTAATCGTGTTCCATTCAAGTTACTGAATAACACCGACTTATTGTCTGAAATATCCATCGTCAAGAAAATCGATTCAAATTTACCACTCTCATTATGAAGCATCTTTGGACGTTCTTTATGCTCTGGGTAAAGAAGATTCAACTCAACCATTAATTGACAACCATTACAAACGCCTAAACTCAAGGTATCTGGTCGTTTATAGAAGTTTTCAAGGGCTAGTTTTGCTTTCTCATTGTACAAGAATGCACCTGCCCAACCTTTAGCCGAGCCTAAAACATCTGAATTAGAGAAACCACCAACAAAAACAATGAAATTAACATCTTCAAGAGTTTCTCTGCCCGAAACTAAATCGGTCATGTGAACATCTTTCACATCAAATCCAGCCAAGAACATCGAGTAAGCCATCTCTCTATC
>JAYVSA010000471.1:0-3147 GCA_043775765.1 Breznakibacter sp.
GGCAGACCAATAGATGTCGTCGAATATAACCACCGAGTTGCTATTTAGTTTTGGTAAGATGGTTTTAAAATAGCTCAATGTGCCGTTTTTGGTATGATCGCCATCTATGTAAACAAAGTCGATGGTCTCTTCTTGTTTTAATATTTGAGGCAACACTTCGGCAAAAGAACCCACTTTAAGGGTTGTATTTTTAAGTTTAAATTGACCAATGGCCTCTTGCGCTATTTGTGCTATTTGCGGGCACCCTTCAATGGTATAGAGCTTTGCACGGCGATTGGCGCATCCGAGGTAAAGAGTGCCAATGCCCAACGAAGTACCAAGTTCGATAATTGTTTTGGGTTTTGTTTCCTGAATAATGCGAAATATGAGCTGAGCTTCCCACTCACCAGTAGCGCAATTGAGGGCAATATCGCCAACTTTACGATGGTGCGATTTAAATACTTTAGAACCAGCGCCTAAATCGGTTACGTGAATGTGGCGCGTGTCGTCAATCAGTTTGATGCGGTAATCTTCAATATCTTCGAAACAATAGTAATAGCTATCTTCTTGAAGCACACGGCGAACAAAATCGAATGCAAAAGGGGGTTGAATTTCGTAGCCTTTCCAGTGGCGCGCCGTAAGTTTATACTTAATGTATTGAAGAGTTTTGTAGATATTCATTTTGCAGGGTAATTTACTGTTTATTAACTACTTATAACGCTAACAATTGTCTCTATTGTGTAAACCATAGCGTTCTAATGCAAAAGTACAATTTATTCGGCAGGAAGCGAATGCGGATGTCGTTTTTTCTGGGGTGTAAGATGAACCAGTCTCTCAGTTCTGCAGATTGTTTTCTCAAAACATTGAAACAAAACTAATGCATTCATTTTAAATTGGTTTTTATAAAAAAAGCGACTATACCTTGTTGGTAAAGCCGCTTTACTATGCAATTTAAATGATTTCTATTCTCTATTGCCTACGCAACATAAATTTTATAGCTGCTGCTGTGTTTGCAACTTTTAGTACGTAACTGCCCGATTGTAGGTCGGTTAAATTGAGTGTTTGACTTTGAGAAGTGACGTCCTCTGAACCTACTTTTACACCACCAATATTGTAAATATCGACCTTGGTTGGCACTGTTTCTATGCCCGAAATTGTTACCAAGCCGTTTGATGGGTTGGGACTAATTTGAACTCTATCTCCCGTTACTTCTAAAGGTTTTTTCAAGCTTGTTGTACCACCTAAAACATAAAACATACGAGATAAATCTCTTCGTAAATTACCAATTAAAGGATGGGATACAAGAGATGTATTTATTTGCAATTGATTCATCCTTGTGATGGTTTCTCCACTACTTGGAGTTGTGGAGAATGCATCTTTATAGGTTTTTATTGTGTCAGATAAATTATTGTTAGCATAGCTATAAGTTGTTTTATTACCAGCACTGCTCTTTTCAACAAGTAAATTATTGTAATAGATGTAATTTGTTTCTGATTTAAGATTCCAATCGATAGAGAAGAAATATTCGCAATCTTTAGATATATTATTCTGCCCATCGTATGTTAGCTGATTTTTCACTGTATTGACTATATTATCTTGAGTTATTTGACCATTATCGTTGGTCCATTGTGTAATAAGTTTTGTATAACTTTTCTGGCTATTATCCCAAGTATATCTATTGACATAAATACTTATAAACGTTTTATTGGTGCCATAATAATTGGATTTTAAGCTATCTAAAACAATATTTGGTTCAGGATATGAGATGATGCGTGTTTGAAGAGTGTCCCAAGTGGTAATATTCTTTTTTAAAGAGACCGATAATACGAGTTGCTTGCTATTATTGTATTCATATTTTTCTTGATAAACATCTTGCCATTGGTTTGTTCCTCTATTGTACCAATTCTGAGTATACTGAGTTAGCAAATTATTGGCGTCGTAGCTATAAGAAAATTTATATTTAAGCACTGAATCTTCGAGCGCATAATTATAGCTATAAAATAATGATTCCGATGGTTTAAGCTCTGATGGACTGTTTATTATCCATGGAAATTTAATAGCGGGTGAAAATACATTTGAAATTTGCACGAAATTGGAGTATTCCGAATCATTGGCATTGTCATACCCCGCATTTTGCACAATTCCAGGATTTTCAAAGATTACACTTGCCGGTATAGGCCACAACCCTTTGGTAGCACTATTGTAACCCAATGGGGCAAAGAACTGATCGGCTTTACCACATCTCACCACATCTCTATAACGTTTTCCTTCGAGAGCAAACTCTAGGGTGCGCTCTGTAAAAATGGCTTCAAGTAACCCACTGTTTGTAAGTGAACCCGATAATGGAGGCAAACTAGCACGAGAGCGTACTGTGTTAACATAATCAAGTGCTTCGACATTGTTACCCAAATGCGCTTCGGCCTCGGCAAGGAGCAACAGCACATCGGCATAGCGCATTTTTACAGTATTTTGACCGTAATTAAGTTCTCGTATTGCACCATTTGCATCTGTTGTATTTGCATTTAATGTTGTGTATTTTTTTGATTTGTAACCTTCATCATCGTAACCTAAGGTATAGGTAGCGCCATTTGCTGTCCAGAATTCGGGCGTTATAATAGTTGCATTTTTTCGTACCACGTCGCCATTGGCATCAAAAAAATCGGCTAAGCTCTTTGTTGTATTTTGGAATCCCCAGCCAGCCTCTATCCCTGTGGTACCAGGTGTTATTTGTCGTGGTCCTGAAAGATAAACAATTCTATTATCTGCATAATCGGACCAGTTGCCTGCATTTCCCCAATTTGCGCCTTCACTATAATATTCGTATTCGAAAATAGACTCGCTGTTATGCTCGTTTGCCATGAGCCATAAATCGGCAAAATTTGCCATTAACGAATATTGACCAGATGCCACTACTTGATCGAGATAGGTTTTGGCCTCTGCCCATTTTTGTTGATTGATACAAACATCCCCTAAAAGAGTTAAAGCGGCTCCTTTAGTAGCTTTATATTTCTCATTAGCACCTAAGCCCGATTTTTGAGGCAATACGGCAACGGCCTCAGTTAAATCTTTCTCAATTTGTGCGTAAACCTCACTCACACTGGCGCGAGTTATTGGCTCCGATATTTTTTCGTGCAGTGTTAAATACAATGGCACACCTCCATAAAGAGT
>JAYVSA010000472.1:0-2833 GCA_043775765.1 Breznakibacter sp.
CTGATGGCGAAGAGATTGTAACCGAGGGTGCTTTTAGTGTAGATGCGGCGGCTCAGTTGGAGGGAAAGTCGAGTATGATGAACCTTGAAGGTGGAAAAACCAATCCAATGCCAGGTATGGATATGTCTGGCAATGACAAACCTAAAAATGGGCAAAGTATGCAAAAAAGTGAAAATAAAGAAACTACCACAGAACAATCCAGCAACGATATGAAAAATATGATACAACATACCACATTCAGCGTGTCTGGCAATTGCGACCTCTGCAAAGCTCGCATTGAAGAAGCCGCAAAAGGGGTTAAAGGGGTAATCTCAGCTGTATGGGATGATAAAACAAAGAAAATACACGCAGAATTTGACTCTATGGAAACCAGTAGCGATGACATTCAAAAAGCCATTGCCCAAGCTGGCCACGATACCGAAAAATTTAAAGCCGAAGATAAAACGTATAATGCCTTGCCTGGTTGTTGTAAGTATAGAAAATAGTGCCCACCACCTCACCTTAAATAAGGGTTTGTAAAATATGCTATACTTTATAAAAAACATGGTTTGTAATCGTTGCATTACAGCCGTAAAGTCCATTTTTGAGGAGATTGGATATTCGCCCAAACAAATTGAATTAGGTGAGGTGGAAACTCTCAATGGGTTGAGCGATGATGAGCTTGAGGTACTAAAAATTCGTCTGCATAATTTAGGATTCGAACTTATTGACGATACCAAAAGTCGTATCATTGAAAAAATCAAGAATGTGGTAGTTTCGCTGATACATCACAATACCGAGAATTTGAAGGTGAATTACTCTGAGTATATTGAATCTCAACTAAATCGCGATTATTCGTATTTAAGTACGCTCTTTTCGGAGGTGGAAGGAACTACAATTGAAAAATACATAATTAATCAGAAAATAGAGAAGGTTAAAGAATTACTCGTTTATGACGAGCTTACACTGAGTGAAATTGCCGACAAATTGGGCTATAGCAATGTGGCGTATCTATCGAGCCAATTTAAAAAGGTAACAGGCTTAACCCCAACCCATTTCAAGCAGGTAAAGGATAGAAAACGTAAGCCGTTGGATCAAGTTTAACCAAGAAATATCATAAATAATAGCCAAAATAGTGTAATCAAATTGACGTTGTTCTGCATTAACTTTGATAAAAAATAGAAGTCATGCAAGCAATAGTTAAAAAGAGTTTTCCCGTAACAGGACTAAGTTGCGCCTCTTGTGCAATTAGCATCGAAAGTATGCTTAAATCGCAGTCTGGCGTTGTTTCTGCATCGGTCAACTATGCAAACTCTACGGCAACGGTTGAATATCATCCAGAAATAGTTCAAGCGGAAGAGTTCAAAACCGTTATTCAGTCGATAGGCTATGATCTATTAATAGAGGATGAAGGGCAATCGCACCAAGAGGAGATTCAAAATACTCATTATCAAACCTTAAAAAGTAATACTGTGTGGGCATCTGTTTTGGCATTGCCTGTGGTTGTTATTGGCATGTTTTTTATGGAGATGCCTTATGCCAATTGGATTATGTTGGTTCTTGCTACGCCTGTAATAGCTTGGTTTGGACGTGCTTTTTTTGTCAATGCATTTAATCAGGCAAAACACGGCTCAGCAAACATGGATACCCTTGTTGCGTTGAGTACAGGAATTGCTTATCTATTTAGTCTCTTTAGCACTCTGTTTCCAAGTTTTTGGCACAGTCGCGGTCAACATCCACACGTATATTTTGAGGCATCGGCGGTGGTTATTGCTTTTATCCTTTTGGGTAAGTTGCTCGAAGAAAAGGCCAAGTCCAATACATCATCGGCACTAAAAAAACTGATGGGATTACAGCCAAATAGTGTTATTGTTATTGGGGAGGATGGTGTTGAGCAAGAAGTGCACATCTCACAAGTAAAAAGCGGTGATAAGCTCTTGGTTAAACCAGGCGATAAGATTGCTGTAGATGGTGAAATTGTTTCTGGCTCATCGTTTATTGATGAGAGCACCATTACGGGCGAATCGTTGCCTGTAGAGAAAGAGATTGGAGGGAAAGTATTTGCTGGCACCATTAATCAGAAAGGTAGTTTTGTCTTTGTTGCTCAGAAGGTTGGTTCAGAAACCATACTTGCGCACATCATTAAAATGGTTCAGCAGGCACAGGGTAGTAAGCCACCCGTTCAAAAACTGGTTGATAAAATTGCTAGCGTATTTGTACCAGTTGTTATGGCTATTGCGGTAATTAGCTTTGTGGTGTGGCTTGTTTTTGGTGGCGAAAATGCTATTACTCAGGCTTTACTTGCAATGGTTTCGGTACTGGTTATTGCGTGTCCTTGTGCATTGGGTTTAGCCACACCAACGGCCATTATGGTTGGCATTGGCAAAGGTGCAGAGAATGGTATTCTGATAAAAGATGCCGAAAGCCTCGAATTGGCTCATAAAATTGATGCTATTGTGCTAGATAAAACTGGTACAATCACTGAAGGAAAACCTGAGGTGACGGATATGGCTTGGACCGTTTCGGACGCAGTGCTTTTTGACCTTCAGAATATTCTGTTTGCCATTGAGTCGAGTTCCGAACATCCTTTGGCCGATGCGGTTAAGGCGTCGTTAAAGGGTCATGTTGATGAACGATCAATCACTCTCAACAAATTTGAAAGTATTACAGGTAAAGGCATTGTGGCAACTTATGATGCTAATGTTTATTTAGTGGGGAATTTGAAGTTGCTAAACGATTTCAAAGTAGACATTCCTATTGATCGTTCATCGCAAATAGAAAGATGGCAAGATGAAGCGAAGACCGTCGTCTGTTTTGCTCGTAATAAAGAATTGTTGGCCATCATTGCCATTGC
>JAYVSA010000473.1:0-2719 GCA_043775765.1 Breznakibacter sp.
GTTTCAGAAGCAGTGTGATTCCAAACGGTTGTTTGTGCTAAGTTTGATTCAGGCGCTACAAATTCACCAATCTTGATGTTTTTGTAAATGGTATTAGCCTCCACCTTTTCGCTAATACCACTGCGTGATAAGATATAAACTCCGGGCACTAAATTGAACTGACCTTTTTTTACTTGCAGGTGAGATGTGTTGCCGTTGTTAATAGCTCGCGCACCAAATTCACTACCCAAATTAGGCAATGTAATAGTCATTTGACGCTCGGAATGCTGAACAGCGGCCTTTTGTATGGTTGGTGATATTTTGCTGTATGGATCGTTTACCCAGTAGGCATCGGGCATCACCTCTAATCGCCAAACACCATCGGCTAATTTGTCGAGAAAGTAGGCTCCGGTGCCGTTATAAGATACAAGTGGCGAGCTTCCGCAACCAGCAATCTCTTTAAGATTCTTTAAATTAGATGGTTGAGATGTAGTATTGTTTGAGTAAAAGAACTTTTCGTTAGTCACCCATTCGGCCAAATTATCTGGATAGCTTATTCTAAAACCATCAAACTCGTTTTTGTTCCTACTTTTCTCATATAGCGGCACATTATGAAACACCGCCGATGCAATTTTTAGGCTTATTGCTTTTTGTGGGGCGTAGGCCAAATTCATAAAGTGTGTGCCGTAATTGGTATTGTAAGGCGCCCAACACATGGCGTCGTAAGCAAATTGAGTGGCTAATTGCAACCCCGTTTCACGAAACGTTCGTGCCATTGCAGGATACATATAGTTTCCACCAACATCAGCAGGGTCGAACTCATAGACTATCTTGGCCATCTTTTTAAACTTCGGATTAGTGGCATAAGGAATATCGTATTGTTGTACTTGAGGCAAAAAATTACCGTCTATTTGATGATTGGCCACTAAATTCGTTGGATACCATTGAAACGTACCACCCTGCACATTTGAATTTAAGTAAGCGTCGGCCAATTGGATACTATGACTCATATTATAAAAAATAGGCTTGGTACACACTGTTTGACGCATCGAGGCCACCATGGTATTAATATAGGCGGTTACCGATTCAGGAGTTCCTGCATGGTGAGGCTCGTTTGAAATTTCAAAAGCCAGCACGCTTGGATCATCGTTATAAGCTATACCAGTATATTGATTTACATGATTTAAAAATTGATTCAAATAATTAGCTTCTGCCTTTATGGCTTCTGGGTTGGTGAGGCAAGCATCTTTGCCATATTTATTAGAGAATCCAGGAGTTTTTGTGTCTGGTTCAGGCCATCCATCGCCCCAAAAAGCAATGGGTGTAATTATAAAATGCATCCCTCGCTGTTTCATCTCATTAATAGCAAAATCAAAAAGTCGTAGATGGTCGTTTTGAATTAAGTTGCCCAAAGTGTCGCATATTTCGGTATCCCAAACGTGTACACGGTATAGGTCTAAATCGAGACGCGCCATATGATAAACATCTTGCTTAATGGCTGTTTCGTGCGATACGCCTGCACGTTCGGCCATTCTATATTCATGCGCAAAAGGAAGTGTGTAGTTAACCCCAAATCCGTGAATTTCGGAGCCATCTGCCGACCAACGCATTATACCATTATTATCAATTACAATTTGGTCGCGTTTGGTTTGACTATTAGCTTCTCCTAAAAAGCTTAGTAAGCATAAAATAAAGAGTGTTCTTAACAGAGACATAAAAAATGGTTTTAATCTAAAAAAAGATGGTTTTTAAATAGCGAATATTTGTTAACCATTGTTTTGTAAATTTAACAGATAGCCCTCTTTTAGACCGTTCCATAAAGGCATATTGATAGACACATTTAGGACATCGCTACCATATATTGGACAAATTGGGCTACAAATTGGACAATTGATTTAATTAATGTAATTTACTGTAGATAATTGTTAATATTTGAGGATCGAAATTTTAAATTTGCTTAACATTTAAGTCGCAATACCAATTTATGAATTATAAAATAGTTGATCGATTCAAAACACTTCATTTGCTGGCTACGGTTCTACTGACTTGGGCATTGTCTATCTTCCCAGCCTTTTCACATGGGGTTAAGTATCACGAATTTGTATCAATAGACCGAAACGTGGGACTGGACGCCTCTGTTGTTTATTGCACGGTGCAAGACAACCAAGGCATGGTTTGGATGGGCACCAATCAAGGGCTATATAGTTTTGATGGATATTCGGCTCGTTACCACTCATCTCTCACTGAATCGGGACAAACTGTTAGTGGCGTTGTTTATTGCGCTCTGTTGGTTGATACGGCTCATATTTGGTTGGGTACTGAGAATGGATTGATGATTTTCAACACGGTTACTGACAAGTTTGAGCAAACGCCCCAAGGATTGCCGCAAAATATCCGAGCCATTACGCGCATAAACGACCAAAGTTACTGGTTGGGAAGCATGAACGGACTTTATCGTTTTAATAGTACAACGGGCAAAGTTGATAGAGTAAATGATCAATCGATACCTCACCAAGCCATCTACACCATTCTCCGATACGATGCAAACACCTTTTACTTTGGCACTTATAATGGGTTATGCCGATATGATGCCATTACGAATCGTTTCGAAAAGGTGGTGCTTGGAAATCCGAACCTTCAACACAACCAGCTTATACTGTCGCTTTTGGCCGATTATGATAGGAATTGCATTTGGGTAGGAGTTGAAGGGGGACTCTTCTCTTACAATCAATCTACTCGC